>CAOJZR010000028.1 GCA_948466105.1 uncultured Bacillota bacterium
TATAGAGGCTGATAGAAATGGATATGTAACTATTATAAATAGATTATGGGATGTTAAAAGTTCATCTTCTTCTATTGTTACTCTATATAACGTGTGGCTTAGTAAGTAAATGACTAATAATAGTAAACAAATGAAAACTTTTATTATTGTTATTGATAATAAAAAAAATAAATGATAAAATTGTATTGGTGAATAATATGGAAGAAAAAAATTATAAAATAATTTATTTAATATCAACTGTAATTTTTTTTACATCATTAGTTCTTTTGATTCTCATTTATTTTGCAAGTAAACATTTAGCATTTATAGCTTTAGGACTACTTGTTTTAGTTTTTTTGGTACTTAGTTTAGAAAAAACAATTAAAGCTTTTAAGGATAGATAAAAATGGGAGAAAAGAAAATGACAAATAGAAAAAGAAGGTTTAAAAAAAATGTAATATTGCTACCTATTATTTTATTAGTTATTTTTTCTGCTTTTTTATTTTGCTTTAAATCATTAAATAAAAAACAAAATAGTAAAAATAATTTGATACAAAGTAGTGAAAGGTATGTGGCTAGTAATACAACAGTGGTTGATTTATATGATGACAATTATGAGAAAGTATCAACAATTAATCGTGGCGAAATAGTAAAAACAATTTCTAAAGCAAAAGTTAATAATGATATTAGTTATACAAAGATAACTTATAATAAAAAAAATTATTATATAGTTACAGATAATTTAACAAAAGAAAAAGATAAGATTATAACTGAAACAGAAGTTTATATAAGAACAACTACAACTTTATATAAAAATGAAGAAGGGGTAGATATATTATCCACCATAAAAAAGGGCGAAAAAGTAACTGTTACAGGCTATGATTATATAGTTGAAGGTAAAGTTAATATGTATAAAATAAAATACAAAGATTTAGAAGGTTATATTTACTCTAAATATACTGTATTAGATCATAATGAGGCTATATTAAATTATGATGAGGATAATACTTATCAGACACATTTGAAAAGGACTAATGTATATGGTGGTGGTAATGCTTATAATTTAGATTTTTATCCTGTGGATAAACCTAAATTTGAAAATAACATTATGCCAGATGAAGTTAGAAGCCTTTACATAAATAGTATAGCTGTTAAAAATATAGATAAATATATTGAATTAGCTAAAGAAAGTAATATAAATGCTTTTGTAGTCGATATCAAAGATAATACCTCACCAGCTTATGCTTCAAAAGTAATGCAAGAGTATTCAAAAACTAATTATGAAAACGCAAATAATACTTTTGAAAATTATAAAGCAGCAATAAAAAAAATAAAAGATAATGGCTTTTATGTAATTGGACGTATTACAACTTTTAAAGATAATTATTATTCAAAAGATCATCCTGAAAATACGATTAAAAATAGTAATGGCGAACCTTTTAATCATGATAATTCTTATTGGCCAACAGCTTACAATCGTCACGTTTGGGAATTTAATGTTAAATTAGCTATTGAAGCAGTTGATGAAATGGGATTTAATGAAATTCAGTTTGATTATGTTAGGTTTCCAGATCGTACTAATAGTTTAGAAAAACAAGGTGTTATTGATTTTCAAAATACTTATAATGAAGATAAAGCTGTAGCAATCCAACAATTTTTATTTTATGCAACAGATGCTATTCATAAACATAATGCATATGTATCAGCAGATGTTTTTGGAGAATCAGCCCATAATTATGTGACAGCCTATGGTCAATACTGGGGAGCTATATCTAATGTTGTTGATGTTATAAGTGCTATGCCTTATCCAGATCATTTTTCTAAATATGAATATGGTTTTAATACTCCAGTTTGGACAATCCCTTATGATGTAATCTATTATTGGGCTAGTAATTTTGCAAGTAAACAACAACAATTAATTCCTACTCCAGCTATTGCACGAACTTGGATTCAATGTTATAACACAAATAAAGAGCCAAGCGTTATTTATGATGCTAGTAAAATAAGCGCACAAATCAAAGCGTTAAAAGATGCTAACTTAACAGGTGGTTTTATGACATGGAATTCAAGTTCTAGTTTGGAAAAGTATGAAGCTGTGAAAAGTGCTTTTTAGGAGGAATTATGCAAAATATAAGCGTTGACGATAAACAATATATCGTAACTAAAAATTATAAAAATGGTTTTGATTTAGACAAATTTAAAGAAAGATATACTGATTATTTTGATAATTACGATTATATCTTAGGTGATTGGGCGTATGGGAAGTTACGTTTAAAAGGTTTTTGTGAAAAAAATAATAAACAATTTAATGATATTAATGATATTGATAATTTAGATAATTATATATTAACTATGTGTGCTAATGATTGTGCATATTTTGTATTAAAAAGGAAGATGTAAATGCCAGAGTTACCAGAAGTAGAAACTGTAAAAGAAACACTAAAAAAATTAGTTGTAAATAAGCAAATAAACAATGTTAATATTTATTATGATAAAATAATAGAGTTTCCAACTTGTGATGATTTTAAAAAAAATCTGATTGGAGAAACTATTGTTGATATAAAAAGAAGAGGCAAATGGTTAATGTTTGAATTAAAAAACTATTTTTTATTATCACATCTTAGGATGGAAGGTAAGTATCTTTTTAGAGAAATTGGTAGTGAGGTTACTAAACATGAACATATTAGTTTTATATTAGATGATTGTGAATTAAGATATAAAGATACTAGAAAATTCGGAAGAATGTACCTATTTAAAAAAGACGAAGCGTTTAATAATAAACCGTTAAATGAACTTGGTAAAGAACCATTTGATGAGACATTAGATGTCACCTATTTAAAAACCAAATACGCTAAAAAAAGATTGCCAATTAAAACAGTGTTATTAGATCAAAGTATTATTGTTGGAATTGGAAATATTTATGATGATGAAGTTCTTTTCTTAAGCCAAATAAATCCTCTTACCCAGGCTAATATGTTAACCAATGAACAATTACAAAAAATAATTGATAATACCAAGAGTGTTTTGACTAAAGCTATTAATTTAGGTGGTACAACGATTAGAAGTTATGAGTCTAGTGAAGGTGTGCATGGACGATTTCAAAATGAATTATTGATTCATGGAAGAAGTGGTCAATGTATAATTTGTGGTAGTGAAATTGTAAAAATCAAAGTAGGAGGACGTGGAACTTACTATTGTCCAAGCTGTCAAAAATAGATTTGTTTTAAATCTTTTTTTGTAGAAAGTAAAGTTTATTGAAAAATTTTTGAATTTTATTTTAATATAAGGTATAATAATAAAGAATAGGAATGATTTTATGGATTTATATGCATATGAAAAGGCCTTATATAAACAAGGAATTAAATATATTGGTGGAGTAGATGAAGTTGGACGAGGACCTCTTATTGGCCCAGTAGTTACTTGTTGTTGTGTTTTACCACAAGATTTTGAATTAGAAGGTTTAACAGATTCTAAAAAACTATCTGAAAAAAAAAGAAATATGTATTATGAGTATATTATAAACAATAGTATTTATGGTATTGGTATAGTTGATGCTAAAGAAATAGATGTGCTAAATATTTATAATGCTACTAAAAAAGCAATGCTTATGGCTATTAAAGAGGTACAAAAGCAGATACCATTAGAGCATGTTTTAATTGATGCAATGCCTCTTGAATTAGATATTCCATCAACTTCAATTATCAAAGGGGATAGTAAAAGTATATCAATTGCAGCTGCTAGTGTTGTGGCAAAGGTGATTCGTGATCGCATGATGTATGATTTAGATATACAATATCCTAAGTATGGCTATGCTAAACATAAAGGTTATCCAACTAAAGCACATATAGAAGCAATAACAAAATATGGTTTGATTGAAGGTTATCGTAAAACATATGGACCAGTAAAAAAAATATTGGAGGAGCATAAATGACAAATAATTTTGCTAAGGGTTTTAATAGACAAAGTGAAACTAAAATTGTTGGGAAACTGATTATTAAAAATGATAGATTAGATAGTATTAGAGAAAATATGTATATAATTAAAAAAGGTGAAATTAATAAAGAAGCACCTAAAACTGCTACACAAGTTAATCATTCAACAAGTCTTTTAAAAAATATAAGAGGTAAATAATGAAATTATTAATAACACATAAAAAAGATATAGATGGATTGACCCCAATTATTCTTTTAAAGCTTCTTAATATAAAATTTGATTTTATTTTACTTGATATAGGTGAAATTAATGAATGCTTTGCTAAATTGTTTGAACTTAAAATATTTAATAATTATGAAGAAGTCTTTATTACTGATTTATCGTTAAGCTGTGAAATATATAATGCTTTAATTGCACAACAAATTACTTTTAAAATTTTTGATCATCATGAAAATAGTCTAAATCTAGGTGGTAGTAATGTTTATGTAGATATGTTTGAAAGTGGAACAAGTCTGTTTTATAATTTTTTAATAAATGACTACAAAAAATTAAAGACTAAAAAAATTAAGCAATTAGTTTCTATGGTTAAAGCTGTTGATCTGTGGGATCATAATAATAGTTTTTTTGGTGATGGACAGAATTTAAGTAATATTTTAGATATTTTTGGTAGAAAGTATTATGTTATGTTTGTTTACAACAAATTAAAGCATAAAAAGAATTTATTTAATAAACTTGATTTAAATCTTTTGCAAGTCGAAAAAGTTAGAATTGATAATTATATTGAAAAAAAGAAAAAAAATATAATCTTTATTCAAATAGATGAATATCAAATTGGTGTTGTTTTTGCTGGTAGCTATCGTAGTGAGTTAGGTAATCGCTTAGCACAAATTTATAGTAATTTAGATTTTATTATTATTATAAATATAAATGGAGGAATTAGCTATAGAACACAAGGAGAAGTTGATTTAAATGCTTTTGCCTGTAGATATAATGGTGGTGGCCATAAAAAAGCAAGTGGCTCTCCATTACCAAGTGATTTAAAGCAAATGATAATTACGAAAATATTTAGTAATGCAGTATTTATAGAAAAAGAAACAAAAGCTTTTGATATTTATGATAAAATCAATAATCTAGATTAGGAGAATGTATGGTATATTTGTATTTATTAGTAATATTATTATGTATAAATGGCTTTATTAGAATGATGGCACTAGCTAAAATATATGAAAAATTAAAAATAAATTCTTTACTTGCTTTTATTCCCATTCTTAATGTATATCCACTTATAAAAAAATTTAATCTCCCTGTTAGTTACAATGTGTTGTTATTTATTCCCGTTGTTAGTTTATATGTTCGATATGATATTAACACTAATTTAAGTAATTATTTTGGAAAAGAAAAAAGTTTGTTGTTAACGTTTCTTCCATTTGTTTTTTTTCCAATTTTTGTTTTAGATTTAAAAGAACAAGTGACTGTTAGTGAGTTTTTTGAAATAGAAGATAGTATATATAAAGAAGAGGAAAAAAAGGAAGAAATAGTACAAGATAATGAAGAAGAAGTAGAGATATTAGATTTAGATATTCCACCAGTTTTAAAAATTGAAAAACATAAAGCTAAAGATAATAATTATCATGAAAAATATGTTGAAGAAATTAAAGTTCCTAAAAAGGAAGAAAAAATAGAAAAGAAAATAGATTATAAAGTTTGCCCTAAATGTAAGAATCGATCTAGAGTTGAGGCTTTAAAATGCTTAATCTGTGGATATGTTTTTAAAGAATAGTTTTATCACTTAGATTTTATATCTAAGTTTTTTTACCATAATTTCCCATAATTTTATCAAATTTCTAACACATTTTTTTTGTATACTTTAACTAGTGGAGGTGATATATGGAAGAAAAAAAATGAACTAGATAAAAAAAACTTATAAATTTGTTGCTATTGTGAGGTGATAGAAAAAGAAGTAAAAAAATGATATACTTTTAATTAGGTGATATAATGTATAGAATTTGCTTAGTAGAAGATGAAATTAATATCAATAACTTGATAAAATCTTATTTACAAAAAGAAGGTTATGATGTAGTTAGCTTTTATAATGGAACTACTGCCTTAAATTATAATGAAAAGACGGATTTATGGATTTTAGATATAATGTTAAGTGATGATGTTTCTGGTTATGATATTATAAAAAAAATAAGAAGTAATGATAGTAATACTCCAGTTATTTTTACTTCTGCCCGTGATAAAGAAATTGATAAAATAATAGGTTTAGAATTAGGAAGTGATGATTATATTACTAAACCATATTCTCCTAAAGAATTAGTTTTAAGAGTTAATAATATTATAAAAAGAGTTTATAGTAATAAAAATGAATTAATCGACTATGAAAATTATAAAATTGATTTATTAAAAAGAATTGTTAAAAAAGGTGATAAAGAAATTGAATTAACAACATTAGAATTTGATCTATTAGTATTACTACTTAAAAATCAAAATAAATCGTTTAGTCGAGATGAAATCTTAAAAATGGTTTGGGGAGATGATTATTTTGGAAATGATCGAGTAGTTGATGATCTTGTAAGACGACTTAGAAAAAAAATGCCTAATATTAGAATAAAAACAATATATGGTTTTGGGTATAGATTAGTATGAAAAGACTTAAAAATGATTTAGGAAGGCAATTAATTTCTATATCAATTATAATATGTGGTGTGATTTTTATAAGTCTTGGCTTATTATTGCCTAAACTTTTAATTCCAATATATGAAAAAAATATTTATCAAATTTTAGAACAACCGCTTGATTTTGTAAATGTTGATGCCATAAATGTACTTGAAGATGAAGATATAGCTTACCTTTATATTGTATCAGATAATGTAGTTTCATCTATTAATTTAAATCGTATAATTGATTTGTCTAGTGAGCAAGTTTTGACTTATATAGATAGAAAAAATGGCAAATTCACCTATAAAAATAAAGATTATTATTATAATACTGTAAAAAATGATAAAATAACTAAGGTTTCAATAACAAATAATAGGTATATAAATCAAATTAGAAAAGATATTATGTATACTATTTTGCCAATTTTTTTCCTGACCCTTTTAATAATATATTTGATTTTGTTTCTTTGGTCACGTCGACTAGTTAAAAAGATAGAACATTTGAAAGAAAAAATAGATAATCTAGATAACGATAATTATGTTGATGATTATAAGTTTACAACAGATGATGAACTACTTGTTCTATCAAGCGCAATTGATAGTATGAAAGAAACAATGAGACTTCAAGAAGAATATAAAAATCAAATGTATCAAAACATATCCCATGATTTTAAAACTCCTCTTACGGTAATAAAATCTTATATGGAAGCAGTTGAAGATGGTATTGAAAGTGATGTTGAAGCTAAAGAAGTAATTAAGGAACAAGTTGAAAAATTAGAATCAAAAGTACACTCCTTACTATATTTGAATAAATTAGATTATATTAAAGATAATAAAAATTATAAA
>CAOJZR010000029.1 GCA_948466105.1 uncultured Bacillota bacterium
ATCAAATTTATTTATATATGAAAAGACCGTTGAATATATTTGTCAACAGTCTGAAATAACTATATTATATTAGTTATTTTTTGTAAATGTTTTATGATTTGTATAATAGTCTTTAAACTCTTTATAAAGCTTCAAGAATATTTCTTTAGTTGAAACTATTTCATGCTTATAATTAATACGCAATATTGCACCATCTGGGATGTCTATTATTCTAACTGATGTTAATCCATCATTTAATTTAGGAGTATGTTTCCTACTATAATGAATAATAGAGTTATCATCATCTAATGTTTTTCTCCAACCTTTAATTTCTTCACTACCATCTGATGTTAATATAACATCAACTAAATAAATTATAAAAGGTTCAACAATTCTATTTATATCTTCTTCTTTACCAATCATTAGACATAAAAAATTGAAACGATCCTCAGTAGACATATCACTAATAACTAAATTAGGTTTATCTAGCTCTGCGATTTTCTCTGCTATATATTCCCCTAACATAGCATCAAAAAAAGCAATTGGATTTTCACCATCAGAATATCCTCTTAATTTTTCTTGCATTTTTATTGTAATATCAAACGTTTGTAGTTTATCAATCACTATATTCACCCCCCTTGAATGAGGTTTATTATAGCACAACATTTTACTTTTGGCTACAAAAAAATGAAAAAAAATGTATTTTTTTCCATTTTTTTCATTTTCTATCGTTTTTTTTAGCATTCAAAGGCTAAAAAATGTTATTTTCTTCTTCATTTAGACCAAATAATTCATTAATATTATTAATAAGTTCAGCTAAACCTTTTGTAGCCATTAATTTATTAGATATTTCCTCAGCTTCACTACTAGACAATTCTTCATAATTAATATTATCACTCACATCTAAATCGTTAAATTCAACATTAGAGGCAATTGAATAATTCGTCATCAACTTAATATTCAAAATATTTTGCATATTTAATTCTAAATTAATGGTTCTTTCATTATCACTTTTTTTATCTATATTTATAGAACCAATTATCATATCAATACCATTTTGACCTATTGCTAAATCGTATTTATTACTATCTGTTTTTGTCAATGCAAGATTAACAATAGTATTATTACTTTCTACATCTAAAGCAAACTTAACAATGTCATTTGTTAAACCTTTTGTATAAATTGAGAATATAATTTCAGTATTATTTAAGCTAACATCCTCAGACATACTAGCTTTTAAACTTTCTTTAAGATTCTCTTTAGAATCACCACTTAATTTACTTACCGCTTCTATAAACTTATCATCATCAAGTAAAGCATTGCTAAACTTTTTAAATATTCTTCCATAACTTTCATTATTTATAACTAAACTATTTTTTGTTGTTTTCACTTCTTTACCATTAATTTTAATAGTTTCGGTGCTAGTTTTAAAATCGTCATTAGTTACAGACTTATTAAGAGCTTTTTCAACACTTTGTAAAATAGTCTTGATATCTTCATTATTATTGCTATTACTAAATAAATTGTCATAACCTTCAATATCAGATACCAAATACTTATCATATACATCTTTTAATAACACATAAGCTTTACTATCCTTAGTATACATAGATAAGGCTATTAAATCTTCATTTTTATATTTAGAAGATAAATCTAGCATCATTCGTTTATCCTTATAATCAACTTTATATTCATAATCCATAGTTATACCATTAAAAATATCTAATATATCTTTGACACTAGCATCATTAACAGATATATCATAACTAAATGAACCTTTACCACCTATGGTTTCCAAATTATTAGTACTCATATTTTGATAAAGATATGCAAAGCCTTCTGAAACAAATTTATTAAATATTTTTTTAGGATTTTTAGTTAGCCAAAAGCCACCTATACCTAAAATGGTTACTAAAACTAATACAACTGGTAAAATAAATTTTATTTTAGAAATTTTATTATTGTTATCAAAAGAACCATTTGTAAAAGCCTCTTGAGCAAAAGCATTTGCTTTAGTGTTTATTTCTTGTTGATTAGAAACATTATTAGTTTCCTTATTTTCATTACTATTCATAACTACAACTCCTCCACTATTAATCTATTCTAAGATTACCAAATATTAAACACTTAGTCAACGATTTTTATAACATTACTTTAATATATAACTATTATTAACAATAAGAGTACTATATAAAAACAAAACATCTTTATCAGTAAAATCAACATATTTACTAACTAAATCCATACTAATATATCTAAGATCAATTAATGTTATTTTTTTATAATAAGGAAGCAAAAGAGGCGCTAAACTACTAGCAAAAGAATCTCTAAAAATAATTAACTCATTATCATTATTCGGCATAGTATTTTCTAATTCAATAAAGCCACTTGGACCACTTAAAAAAACGTTATACGCATCACTAGATGATAATGCTTCTAATTTATAGACATAATTATCATTGTATTCTAAATGTTTAACATGCGCTTGTGTTAAAATCTCATTAGTTAAATAAACGAGATGTTCTTTAGTATGGAAGGGAACTTTATAATAAGAGGATCCATAAAAAGAATCATAAACATTTTCTTGATAATTAATAGAACGTGAAGAAAAGCCAAAGTATGGACTTATTCTATCTATAATTTTAAAATAAGAAGGTTGTTTAAGATGAATATCTGTTTTATAATAATCATTTATTGTAACTAAATCTCTTATATTAATACCATCTACTTCTAATTCTTTATCTAATAAATTAAAAAGCGCATCATAGTTGATAGTTAAATACTTATATCCGTCTAAAAAATAACTTTTATCAGGTATAATCGCATAAAAGCAATTACTTTTTTCTAAGTAAGTCGCTTTTATATGGTTTAATTTATTAATAAAATTGTAGATGCTTTTCTCATCTAGCGGATATAACTTTTCAAAAATATAATCATCCTTTAAATATACTTTTTTGTATTCGCTATTTTTTAAAATATAACGATTAAAAATATTACTTAGTGTTAACAATTGATTTCTAAATGGTAATTGATCAGTTAAATACTTATCTAAATTTTGACTAAAATCTTCTTTTAAAGTCGAAATAGAAGTCAATTTTCGTCTTTCTACTAATGAAATATCTTGATCTTTTATTATTAATCCTAATAAAGCAATACCAAAGATAATAATGGTAAAAAATATTGTTATAACTTTTTCTTTCATATTCAAAACCTAAAGTAAATGAAAGGATTAAAAGAACTAGAAACAATACTAGCGATTACTAAAATAAATATTACAAAAACATATGCAACTTCAATCCCATCAATTACTGTTTTTAATGTTCCTTTCTTTAAAATATTTAGTTTATCTTTTAAATATGGACTAATACCTATTAAAGCTACTAATATTAAAATAAAATTATTACTTAAAAAATAAATACTTTCTTTATTAACAAGTGGTGTTGCGATACCCAATAAACCCTTTAAAAAAATGCCAATACTTTTTATATCTTCTATACTAAAGATAACAAAACTAATTAAAACAATTATAAAAGTATATATATGTGAAATAATTCCTTTCTTTAAATAGCGTTTTAAAACAAATTTTTCTAGAAGCAAAAATACAAAAAAATAAAGACCCCATATAATAAAATTCCAACTAGCTCCATGCCACAAACCAGTTAATAGCCAAACAATAAAAATATTTCTAATATTTTTCTTTAAAGAACATCTATTACCACCTAAGGGAATATAAACATAATCTTTAAAAAAACTAGATAAAGACATATGCCATCTACGCCAAAAATCTGTAATAGAAGAAGCTATCAATGGATAATTAAAGTTTTCTTTAAAAGAAAAACCAAACATTTTTCCTAAACCAATAGCCATATCAGAATATCCAGAAAAATCATAATAGATTTGTAAAGTAAAACCTATAGCTACTAGTAAATACGATAAAGCAGACATGTTAGCAGCTAATATGTTTGTATACATATGATAAATAGTATCAGCAATTAAAACTTTTTTAGCAAGGCCAATAATAAAACGGGTAACACCACTACTAAAAAGTTTTAAAGTTTCATTACGCTTATTTAACTGTGCAACAACATCTTTATATCTTACAATTGGTCCAGCTATTAATTGCGGAAAAAGAGTAATATATGTTGCATATGTAAAAAAGTTAGTTTGCGCTTTCACATCTTTTCGATAAACATCGATTAAATAACTAAGATTTTGAAAAGTAAAAAAACTTATCCCTAAAGGTAATATAATATTTAATGTAACACTATTAAAATTAAATATATTAATAAATGTTTCTAAAAAGAAATTAATATATTTATAATAAAATAACAACCCAATATTTAAAAATAAACCAATATTTAAAAAAAATTTACTTTTATGCTTTTCTATCAATATTCCTAATATATAATTTATAAAACAAGTACCAAGAAGTAATATTACATATCTTTTATCACCCATATAATAAAAAAAGATGCTGAATAATAGTAAGATATAGTTTCGACTTTTCTTAGGTGAAAGAAAGTAAACTAATAATAATAATGGCAAAAAAAAGAAAAGAAAACTAATACTTGAGAATACCATTTTCTTATCCTAGTTTAAATTTTCAAAATTTTCTTTTATTTTAGGTGCAAGTTCATTAGCCATTATCAAAACTACCAAATCACCTTTAGATAAAACATAAGTGTTTTCTGCTTCAACACAAACCCATTTGCGTGGATCAGCATTTTTCTTGATTTCTTCTACTGCTTGACTTGCGTCTTTAGCATCTTCTAGTCTAATCAAAACAACTGAATGTGCCATAGCTGTTACACCTTCACTTGCAATTGCTTCTTTATATTTAACATCAGCAAAAGCATAATATTTAAAGTTCTCATCATTTAAGGTAATATTATCTAACATCATTGGTAATTCATCTTCATTTATACCTGCATATAATTTTTCCATTATTTCTGGTAAAGTACCTTCAATGTTTTTAGTTTGTTTACTTTTTTCACCACAACCTACTAGTAAAAAAGAAACTACTAAAATACTAACTAAACATAAAACTTTTTTCATATATCATCCACTCTTTCTAAAATATTATATCATATAAAGATAAAAAAGAAAATAAATTTTAACTTTATATTTTTAAATATTTACGAACCGCACGATAACTCCCTATCATACCTACAATCATTCCTAAAACAATTAAAATAAATGAGGTCCAATAAATAAATGGCTCTGGTTTAATTAAACGAATAAAAGGAGAAAATAGTTGACCATTAAAATGCTGATATAATGTAACATACCCATAAGTAGTAGTTAAAACTGGTAAAATAGCACCAATAATACCTAAAATAAGACCTTCAAACATAAAAGGAATTTTGATATTCATATTACTTGCTCCTACTAAACGCATAATTTCAATTTCGCGTTTTCTAGAGAAAATAGTTATTTTTATAGTATTAGAAATTAGAAAAGCAGTAACAACAATTAAGGCTCCAACTGCCCCAATGCAGACATTTCTAATAATTTTAAAAATTGATGCTAACTGCTCAACCATACCTTCTCCATATTTAACAACGCCAACATTTTCAATGCTTTCTATTTCTTTGGCCACTTTACCTATATAGTTGATATCACTCACCTTTACTTGGTATGTATCTTGCAAAGGACTATCTTCTCTAGTCCAGTTCTGCATAATATTTTTATAAACATCACTTGATGACATCATATCTTTAGCAATGTCCATTTTATCTTTAAATTCAATTGTTTCAACATAGTCAATAGTATAAATTTCATCTTCAATTTGCTTAATACGTTCAGAAGTAATATCTACATCTAAAAAAGCTACAATAGTGACATCTTTTTCAACATTTCTAGAAAAATTATCAACATTATAAGATAACACAATTGATATAGCAACAACAATTAATGTTATAGTAATACATGATATAGAAGCTAAAGAAAGGGAAAAATTACGAAAAACACTTCTAAAAGAATCACGTATACTTCTTGTAATTATTCTAATTAGTCGCATTTTTATATGTTCCTTTAGCGTAATCTTTTAATACTCGACCTGCATCTAATAAAATTACTCTTTTTTGCATTAATTCTACTATTTTCCTATCATGTGTAACCATTATAATTGTTGTTCCCATCCTATTTATCGCCTCTAAAACTTCCATTATTTCCATACTTGTTTTTTCATCTAAATTACCAGTTGGTTCATCACAAATTAAAAGCTTTGGACCATTTACAATAGCTCTTGCAATAGCCACTCTTTGCTGTTCACCACCAGATAATTGATTTGGATAATTCTTGATTTTTCCTTTTAAACCAACTAAATCTAAAACTTTTATAACCTTCGCATGAATTTCTGATTTAGGAGTTCCAAATATTTCAAGTGCGAAAGCAACATTTTCGTAAACTGTTGCGCGATTTAAAAGTTTAAAATCTTGAAAAACAACGCCTATTTTTCTTCTTAATTTATAGACTTTGCGATTTCTTAATTTTGCAACATTCATTCCCCCAATAATAATTTTACCACTATTTGGTTTTTCTTCTCGATAAAGCATTTTAATAAGGGTTGATTTACCACATCCTGTTGAACCTATAATAAAAACAAAATCGCCTTTTTCAATAGATAAATTAAGATCATATATAGCGGTTACTCCCGTTTTATATGTCTTTTTTACATTAGACATTCTAATTAAATCCATCTATTCACCTCCATATACTTCATAAGCATCAGTAACTAAGAAAAAAGCATTTTTATCAATTTTATGTATTCCTTCTTTTACAATAAAATATTCTTTAGTTGGAATAATACACATAATAATGTTTTGTTTCTGACCTGTAAATCCACCTTTACCATCTAAAACAGTTACTCCATGTTCTAGATTATCTAAAATAAACTTTCTAATTTCTTTATCTTTATCGGTAATAATATAAAAAGCTTTAGATTGTGAAACACCTAATATTACTTTATCAGTCATAATACTTATAATGTAAATATCTATAACGGAATAAATAAATTTTTCAAAACCAAAGACAAATAAACTAGCACATATTATTAAGCCATCAGTAAAAAACATTGCATTACCAACTGACATTTTAAAATATTTAGCTACAATTTGATTTAATATATCGGTTCCACCTGTTGTAAAACCTGCTTTAAAAATTAAACCTAGCCCAAAACCAGATATAACTGCACCAGAAACAGCTATTACTATTACTTCTGTATGACCTAAATCAATATATTTAGTAAAACCTACTGTTAATTCTACAAACA
The DNA here is from genome assembly GCA_948466105.1 of uncultured Bacillota bacterium. Classification (GTDB taxonomy): domain Bacteria; phylum Bacillota_I; class Bacilli_A; order RF39; family UBA660; genus CAOJZR01. Next base: position 7,253 of record CAOJZR010000029.1, read on the forward strand.
AAGGATAAACTAAAGAACCCAAAACAGAGTTTTTAGTTTTTTCTTTGCCAAGTAAAACATAACTTAAAATTAATAATATCACTGTGTGTGTATGTGTGTGTGTCTGTATGTCTATG
>CAOJZR010000030.1 GCA_948466105.1 uncultured Bacillota bacterium
ATTAAAAATAATACGCGCATTGGTATTTATAGTGATAATGGTTCTGATAGCCAAAAATGGAATGTAAAACATATTGGTGGTAACTATTATGAAATAACTAATGTTAATAATAGAAATCAGATGATGGATGTTTATGGAGCTTATAAAACTAACCAAACACCTATACAATTTTATACTAGGAACGGTAATGATGCTCAAAAATGGTATATAAAATATGTTGGTAATGGTTATTATAATATTGTATCTAAGTGTAATGGTTTAAATGTCGATGTTACAGGAGCTGTTAGTGCTGATGGTACAGAGGTTCAGATGTATCAAAATAATGGGAATAATGCTCAAAAATGGAAATTTATTGAGATTATTGAGCCTAAGCAAACTATTGCTGACGGTACTTATATAATTGGTAGTTCTTTAGATCCTAATATGAAACTTGATGTTGCTGGCGCTATATCTAAAAACAACACTAATGTTCAATTGTATTTTAAAAATGATGGATGGGCTCAAATTTGGAATGTTAAATATTTAAATGACGGATATTATTCGCTTACAACGTTTTTAGATGATGACTTATCTTTGGATGTTTATGGAGCGTATAAAACTAATGGTACTAATGTACAATTATATCAAAATAATGGTAGTAAGGCACAAAGGTGGATTATTAAAGAATCTAAGAAAGGAACTTATAATATTGTTTCTGAGCTGGATAATATGTATCTTGATGTTACAGGCGCAGTAACATGGAATGGTACTAATATTCAAATTTATCACGGTAATGGTAATGCAGCTCAAGATTTTATTTTTACAAAAGTAGATGCTCAAAAACTTGAGGATGGACTTTATACTATTGGGTCATTACTTGATAAAGGAAAAGGGCTTGGCGTTAATTCTGAAGTCGCTTATAATGCGCTAAATGTTCAACTTAAAAATTTAGATGATTTGAATTCAAGAAAATGGTATGTGAAGCATTTGATTAACGGAGTATATAGTGTAACTTCTGCATTGGATACAACTAAGGTTTTAGATGTTTCTGGTGGTGGGAAGTATAATGGAGCTAATGTCCAACTTTATAATTGGCTTAATCTTGCTTCGCAAAAGTGGAAAATTAAATATGCTTCTGATGGATCTTATAATTTGATTGATAATAATAGTGGTTTATATTTGGATGTTTATGGAGCGTACAGCGCTGATGGAACAAATATTCAATTATATCAAGGTAATGGTAATGATGCCCAAAAATTTGTTTTTAATAAAACTGAAAAAAATTCATTACAGCGTACATATGAGGATGGATATTATAATATATATAGTGCTTTAGATTTATCTATGTCATTAGATGTTGCTGGGGCGGTTAAAGCTAATGGTACTAATGTACAATTATATCAGAATAATGGAAACAATGCCCAAATATGGTATTTAAAATATTTGGATAATGGTTATTATTCAATAACGACTGCTATGAATCCTGCCGTATCATTAGATGCTGCTGGAGCGGGGATGACTAATGGAACAAATATTCAAATTTATAAAAATAATGGTTCTAATAGTCAACAATGGTTACTTAAAGATTTAGGTAATGGTTATGTGTCTATAATTTCTAAGCAAAATGGTTTATATTTGGATGTTTATGGCGCATATAAAAATAACGGAACAAACATTCAATTATATCAAGGCAATGGTAATGATGCTCAAAAATGGAAATTAGTTAAAAACATTGATAAAAAAGTATATAAAGGGGTTGATATTTCCCATTATAATACTGAAGGATCTAAATGGATTGATTGGAATAAAGTAGGAAAATCTGATATTGGATTTATTATTATTAAAGCGGCTGAAGGTGCTACAGATGGTGATTCTAAATTTAAAGAGTATGTTGCACAATGTGAAAAATACAATATTCCTTATGGGGTGTATTTGTATTCGCACGCTGTAAGATTAGAAGGTGGAATTGAAAGTGCAACAGAAGAAGCTAACAATATTCTTAACAGAATTAAAAATTCAGGCTATAAACCTAGTTTAGGTACTCAAATATTTTTGGATATGGAGAAAGATAGTGTTACTGGACTTGGAATTACTCAATTAACTTCTATAGCTGATAAATTTTGTTCTACCGTGGAAGCTAATGGGTATAGTTGCGGGATATATGCTAATCAAACTTGGTTTGAAAATTATTTAGATAGAGATTCACTTTCAAAAAAATATATTTTATGGTTGGCTAAATATCCACCAGTGGCACATCCTGGATTTGATTATGCTATTAATTATGATAAAAACAATATTCCTAATTTTGATTCATATAAATATTGGCAATTTGCTTCTGACGGTAGTTTGCCTAATATGGGATTTTATGGAAATGTTGATGTGAATATTGGCTATAATATATTTGAATAATAATATTTTCATATATGATAAAAGGATGAAATTGATATTTCATCCTTTTTTAATAGTTTTGAATATAATTATAAAATTTGTCTGTTATTTTTTTGTAGGTTTTTCGTTTTTTTATAAAATTAAATGTTTTTTGTCTGATGAATTCTATGAATGCACATACGATAAATATAGCTATTGCTATAACAAATATTTTTATGAAAATAGTAGGGTTTGTAATGTGGGCACCAGTATCTATTTTTAGCCATTTATATAACATTACTTGTATGTATGGATTATCATGGATTAAGTATACTCCAAAAATTAATGGGCTGATAAAATTAATTATTTTGCTTTTTATATTTAAAGTTCCAAACCATAAGAAGTAACATATTGACTGCGCTAGAACAAAGAGACAGTTATAGTGCAATGCATTATTTGTTATTTGATTTCCTATATAAGTTCCAATTGGTGTTTGGAAATTTTCCAGTGTTGTTCCAAAACAGTAGAAAATAAAATTTATAAATGCGAATCCAAAGAAACCTATAAATAATAAAGTTTGAATTTTATTTTTTGAATAATTTTTAAAATGGATATTATTTTGAATAGGGTATTTAGCAAAATATGCTCCTATGAAATAAAGGATTATAAATTGTATTACAGTAAATCCATCGTTTGGACCTAAATAATGCTCAGATAGGAATGGAAATATAGTAAAACAAAGAATTGAAATGATAATTAAGTTTCTATGTGTTTTTTGATCCATATTTTTGATTAATAAATTTAAAAATGGACTTAGGATATATAATATTAAATAACAAGCGACAAACCAGTATCCAGCTAAATAAATTGGGTTTAAAGCGTTTAAATATTGTATTTTGGTTAAACCATAGATTCCTGTTATTAGTAAAATAGTAGCGATAACTACTTTATAAAACCACGCTGAATTTAGATTGTGAAAGAAACTTTTGATGGAAAATTTTTTATCATATTGAAAATAGCCACTTACTAAAATAAATGAATTAACATGGACTAAACTTATACATAATATTAAAAGCAAAATTAAATGTATGCTGCCGCTAGTATTATCTAAAAGTTTACCATGAAAAATGATATGATAAATTACTATAAATAGCATGGATATTATACGCATTAGTTCATAATTAGATTGTCTTTCTTTTTTCATAAATATACTCCCCCTGAATTTTAGTACTTTGTATTGTGTACTCAACCCTATAACAATTATAATATATTTTTATGGTTTTTTAAATAGATTTGTTTTATTTTGTTTACAATAATTATTAAAAGTAATGTTTTTTTGAATTTTTGTCTTAAATATGATAATATATTTTAGTGGTGGTTGTATGATATCAATGATATGCGATAATAATTTGCTTTTTTTTATTGAACATTCAAGATATTTGGATATTTTTTGTTATGTCGTAATATTCATGTGTTTATTGTGCGCTACAATACTTATGAATGGTAATTTTAATAGAAAAGGCAATTTTCTTTTACAAAAAATTTTTTTATCTATTATAATGTTTATGTTTTTACTGTTTTTGTTAATAATAATATTCAACACTTTTATTTCTAATAATTACGAGGGGTGTACTTGCAAGGTGTCTTTGAAACGTAATATTGAAAATCAATTAACAGAAAAAAAAGAGATTAAAAAATATGGCGTAAATAAAGTTATTGTTGTTGGTGATTCTAGAATGGAATTTATTATTGATGGAAAACATGGTAAATTTGATATTCCTTCAAATTTTGCTTTTATTGCTAAGAGTGGGGCAGAGATTGAGTGGCTTGAAACAAATGCTTTAAAACGCTTGAAAACAAATTTAAACGAATGTGATGATAGTAAATGTCATGTTGTATTTAATTTAGGTGTTAATGACTTTTATACTAATACAGATGTAGCTGAAATTGTTAGTAATTATTTTGATTATTATAAGGAATTGGTTAATGAGTATCCTGAAGTCGCGTTTTATTTTTTATCTGTTAATCCGATTAATGATAATATTGTGAGAAAATATTTTCCATCTTTGAAGGCCACTAGTGAATTTATAGAAAAATTTAATGCTACTATGTTTGATGATGTTGAAAATTTAAATGAATCTAATTTTAAGATATGTGATTCTTATCACGAATTAGAATTTAAAAGTAAGGATGGTCTTCATTATGATAGAAACACAGGGCAGAGTATATTGAATTATATTACAAATCATTGTATAATATATGAGTAATTGATAGTAAGGTGATTTACATGAGTAATGTTAAAGAATATTTGAAATTAATTAGGGTAAAACATTATGTTAAAAATTTATTAATATTTTTACCTTTGTTTTTTAGTGGGTTTTATAAAGATTTTGATAAAACTTTAAGTTGTATAGTCGGATTTGTTTTATTTTGTTTAATATCTTCAATTATTTACGTTTTTAATGATTTATCTGATATTGAGAAAGATCGTTTGCATGAAACGAAAAAAAATAGGCCTCTAGCTTCTGGCGCGATTTCTGTTAAATGTGCTTATGTGGTGATTTTTTCTTTGCTATTTTGCTGTCTATTATTAATTGGTTTACTTATTTTTCTTAGAAGTAATTTATATGCTTTACTTTTACCTTTACTTTATATAATAATTAATATTTTATACAGCAAGGGTCTTAAAAATGTTGTTTTACTTGATGTTGTTATATTAGTTTCTGGATTCTTAATTCGTTTATTCTTTGGTGGTATTTTGATTGATGCAGAAGTTTCTAATTGGCTATATTTAACTGTTATGTCTGGAGCTTTTTACATGGGTTTTGGAAAGCGCCGAAACGAATTTATTCGTAATAAAGAAAAAACTCGTAAAGTTTTAAAATATTATAATAAAGAATTTTTAGATAAAAGCATGTATGTTTGTTTAACTTTGACTATTGTATTTTATTCTATGTGGACGGTGGATCCTATTGTAGTAGGTAAGCTTGGCAATCATTTGTTAATTTGGACGGTACCGCTTTTAATGATGATTTTGTTTCAATATAGTTTATCGGTTGAAAAGGATTCTGATGGTGATCCAGTTGAAGTGGTGCTTCATAGTAAGTCTTTGATGACAACAGCGCTCATTTATATTATAACTATTATTTTGATTTGGATTTAGGTAGGTGACTTATGTTTAAGGAAAAGGAATTTTCAAAAAAAAGTCAGTTGGTTTTGCGAACTTTATTTGCTTGTTCGCTTCCTTTTATGACTTTACTTTTTTTACGTAGTGCTGATTTATGGGTTGTAATTACATCTATGATTGGTTCTTTTATTATAGGAATATTACTTTTGAAATTTGTTTTTAAGAATTTATTTTCTAAAATAAACGTTGGATATTTTGCAATTGCGTTTTTATTTGGTTTGTATATTGCTAGGTATTATTACAACATCCATGTTTATGGTATTGCGAGAGATTTAACTTTAAATTACGATGATTTGATGTTACCAATTGATAATGTTTTGTGTAGTAGAATTGTTGTAGTTTTGGCTTCCTTTACGATTATAACTCTTGTTTATTTAGCTCTTGTAAAAATTTGGCCAGTTATTAAGGATTTTTATTTAAACTTATCAAAAGGGACTCAAAAATATTTAAAGATTAGTTTGGTTGTTACTTTTTTTGCAACTATGATACTTTATTATTTTGCTGAAGGATTTTATTTTTCCGATACTGTTTATTATGATATTTTATATACCTCTGATAGTTCTGCTTTGTTTAGAGGGGATACATTTTTTAATATCAATATGGAGGAAAATGATTTAAGACAGCCGTTATTTGGGTTATTTGCATTACCTTTTGCTTTGGTGGCAAAATTGTGCAGTGAAATTTTCTTTTTTGTTCCAAATGGTTATGCAGTTTTTTTAACAACGATTCAAATTTTATTATTAAATATATCAATGCTTATGGTTAGTAAATTATTAAAGTTTGATAGGGTGAATGTTGTTTTATTTATTTTACTATATTTTTGTTGTTTTTCTACGGTTATATTTAGTTTTATTATGGAACAATATATAATTGGCTTATTTTATTTAATTTTAACAATTTATTTATTTTATGAATGCAAAAATGAAGTTAATTATATGTATTTAGGAGCGGTTTCTACATTACTGACTTCTGGTATACTTTTTCCTTTTATTTCACGTTTTAAAAACTGGAAATATTGGTTAAAAAATATTTTTAAATGTTTTATTGCTTTTGCCGGGTTAGTTATTATTTTTGGACAGTTATCACAAGTGCTTAATATTGGCGATAATATGGGGAAATTGATGTCATATTCTGGTGAAAAATTAGAATTTATTGATAGAATTATGCAGTATTTAGCTTTTATTAAGAGTATTTTTATAGCGGCACCAGCAAATTTTATGCTTGATGCAGTTGGTCATTTTCCGAGTTATCGTTTATATTCTGTTGTTGGTTATAGTTTTGTAGGAATATTTATTTTATTATTGTGTTTAATTAGTGTTATTTTGAATAGAAAAAATAAAATTGCTATTGTTTCTGGTTTGTGGATTTTATTTTCGTTTATTTTATTGTGTGTAGTTGGATGGGGAACTGCTGAAAATGGTTTGATTTTATATTCTTTATATTTTTCGTGGGCTTTTATTGTTTTATTATATTTGCTTATAGATAAAATTATTAAGAATACTAAAATTAAATGTTTGGTAGTGATTTTCGCTTGCTTATTCCTTTGCGTTATCAATATTCCAGAA
>CAOJZR010000031.1 GCA_948466105.1 uncultured Bacillota bacterium
TGACCATCAATATATTCTACTTTATTATTAGTTGGTGCTTGGCTAGGAGTATAGTTAGTGTTATAATCGCTTTCATAATTAGTGTTTGTTGTGTAATTGTTATTATTATTTATATTAGTTGTGTCAACCTTTTTAAATTCATTCATCACTTTAAATATCGTTTTAGCATTTCTTACAATAGGGGATACTTGTCTTACTAAAGGTATACCTTGATTCAAAATGCTTAGCGTTCTTTGTGTGCCATTTAAAATGCTTGACCATTTGATACCACCACCAAATAGTCGTGAAAAGAGTCCTACTTTTGGTGCTGCCGCAGGCATCATGTAAAGATATGGATTATAGTAATTCATGATTATACCTCTTTCTAAAATATTATATGTTTTTACAAAAAATGTTTTACAATTTTTCAAAATATGATATAATCTTATTTAGAATAGGGAGAAAAGGTTGGTGTTATACATGAAGAAACCAATATATGTATGGCCATTTATATTAATTTATTTAATGGTTAGTTATATTGCTAAAACATTTATGTATTTTCTATTTGGAATTTATTATTCTTTATATTCAATTATAAAATATAATATCTATGGTGTTATATTTTTAATAGAAAAATTTATTAAAGCTATTCCTATTTTATGTTTAGGATTTATATATATTTTAAAACCAATTTACCAATCTTTATTTAAAATACTTATGTATATTTCCTATGTGGTTTATAAAGTTCCAAAATATGTTTTACTTTCTATAATTTATATTTGGCTTTTAGGATATAGAAAAATTAAAGCTAGTATTTTAAATTATATGGCTCAAGCCCCAGAACGTGCTAAAAAGAAATTAGAACGTCAAAAACAAAAAGAAGCAGAAGATAAAAAACGCCTTGAAAAGAAAAAGGCTTTAATAGAAAAAAAGAAAGCAGAAAAAGAGTTACAAGCATCTAAACGTAAAAAGAATAAAGATGTTTACGTAAATGAAAATGCAGTTATTGAGAAAAAGACCTTTGGTGATAGAATAAATGATACATTAGAAAAAATTGTTAAAATTCCTGATAAAATCAAAAAAAATCTAGGAAAATCAATAAGTAATTCGTCTTTTGTTAAAAATATTCGTAACCAACGTGACATAAAATCACAAGCATTATTAATTGATTTTGAAGGTGCAGATGCTGAAAAAAGCGATATTAAGCTTATGTATCGATATCGTGCTAAAACACCAGAAGGTAAGGTTGTTACTAATTATTTTGAAGCCTTTTCTAAAGTAGAAGTACATTCCTTTTTACTTAGTGAAGGTTATGAAGTTTATGAAATAAAAACATCTCCTTTAATTCGTTTTGTTCATGGTAAATCTAATGTCAATAAAGATAAAGTAAAAAATAAAGATTTGATTTTCTTTTTGACCCAGTTATCTACTTATATTAAAGCAGGTATTCCTCTTGTTGATGCTCTTAAAATTTTAGCTCGCCAATATAAGAAAAAATCATATCAGCGTATATTTAGGACTATGATATATGATCTTACAATGGGAGAGAATTTTAGTGATGCTCTAGCTAAACAAGGAAATGCTTTTCCACGAATTTTAATTAATATGGTTAAAGCGGCTGAACTTACTGGAGAACTTCCTGAAACGCTTGATAATATGGCTGAGTATTTTACTGAGACTGAGAAGACAAGAAAACAGATGATTACCGCTATGATGTATCCAAGTATTGTCTTTATTATAGCTATTGCTGTTATTACATTTATTTTGCTTTATGTAATACCACAGTTTACATCTATTTATGCTAGTATGGAAGCTAATAAAATCCCAGAATTAACTAAAATTGTTATTATGGTAAGTGATTTCTTAAAAGCTAATATTTTAAAAATGTTCTTAGGTCTTGTTGTCTTTGTGTTAGTAATGATTTACTTATATAGAAATGTTCGTATTATTAGAACAATGTTTCAATTTACACTTATGCATATCCCAGTTATAAAAAATATTATTATTTATAATGAAGTAACTAATTTTACTAAGACTTTTGCAACATTATTGTCACATAACGTTTTTATAACAGATAGTATGGAAATTTTAAATAAGATAACTAATAATGAAATCTATAAAATGATTATTCTTGATACAATAAGCAATTTAGCCAAAGGAGAAAAGATATCAGCTGCTTTCAACACATGGTCTTTCCCAGTTATGGCTTATGAAATGATTGTTACAGGTGAACAGACAGGGCAATTAGCAGAAATGATGGCTAAAGTTGCAGACTATTATCAAGATATGCATAAAAATGCAGTTACACGTATTAAAACGTTTATTGAACCTATTTTGATTGTTTTTTTAACTGTCATGGTTGGTATTATTGTTTTAGCAATCGTTATTCCAATGTTTGAACTTTATTCTTCAGTTCAAAATCAGTATTAGGGGGGAAGTATATGACAATATATTTTTGTATAATGTTTTTTATAATAGGAACTATTTTTGGTTCTTTTTATAATGTCGTTGGTTATCGGTTACCTAAGGGAGAGTCTCTTTTATCACCAGGTAGCCATTGCCCAAACTGTAATCATAGATTATCACCACTTGAACTTATTCCCATTTTTTCTTGGTTATTACAACATGGTAAATGTAAAAACTGCAAAGGCAAGATTGCACTTTTTTATCCAATCTTTGAAGCAAGTTGTGGTTTTTTGTTTATGCTGTGTTATTTGGTTTTTGGCTTATCATTAGAGCTTATAATTGCGTTAACGTTTACATCAATGATTATTATTGTTGTTTTAACTGATTATTATTATATGATTATACCAGATGAAGTATTAATATTTTTTATAATTGCATTAATAGTTGAAATATACTTAATTTTTGGTCTTAAGACTTTAGGTTTATCACTTTTACATGCGATACTTGCTTTTGGTGTAATGTTTTTACTTAAAATATTTGGTGATAAGATGTTTAAAAGAGAAGCTATGGGTGGTGGCGATGTTAAACTGATGTTTGTTTTTGGTCTTGTCTTAGGAGCGCCGATGACTGTTGTATCTATCTTTTTAGCTTCAATACTTGGGTTACCAATATCACTTATATTAATGCATAAAAAAAGAGGAGAGGAAATACCTTTTGGTCCTTATTTGAGCTTAGGAGCTTTAATTGTTTTCTTTTTACAGTTAGATTTAGATACGCTTATAAGTCTGCTAACATTTTATTAGTGAAACTAGTTTATTAAAACTAATTTCATGAGATTTTCTATTATAAAAAGTGGAAATTATTATTTTATAGTATCTATAAATTTTTTTGAATAGTGTTATATTTTATAGTAATTAGTATTTATAGACAAGCTATTAAGTATTTTAAGTTAGGATTCATATATAACATTTGATAGAATTTGATTAGAAAAATAAAAATGCAATATATGCATTTTTTTTTAGGAAAAATTTCTATAAAGTTGTAAGATAATAATAGAGTCATAGTTCGACAAAATAAGGCAAAATTTAGTCTTATAATAGCATTAGGTGATAACATGAAAAATTATTTATTCCCTATACTAACTGGTATAATTATAAGTCTTATTTTTGGTAAATATCTAATGGATGAATATGGTAAAGGAACAACGCTTGCTATACAACAAACTGAAAAATTATATTTTGTCCAGCAAGGCGTTTATTCATCACTTACTTCATTAGAAGAAAATACTACATCTTTAGAATTTTATAGTTATACTATATTAGATGATAAATATTATTGTTTTGTTGGTATAACTAAAAATAAGGCAAATTTAGAAAAAATAACTAAATATTATAAAGATAAAGGAATTGAAGTGTATGCCAAAGAAACAAGCGTTGGTAATAAAACATTTTTAAATGTATTAGAACAGTACGATAATTTATTGTCACAAACAGATGAGACAGAAATGATTAAAACCATTGAAAAACAAGTTTTAGCCAAATATGAGGAGTTGATAGAATAAATACCAAAATAAAAGATATCCCATTTTTTGACCGTCCACGTGAGCGATTAATACATAGTGGTGCCAGTACATTGAGTGATGAAGAATTACTATCTATTATTTTAAAAGATGGTACTAAAGGAATTTCTGTAAAAAACATTAGTTTAAAACTTCTAGAGACAACTAAAGGTCTTCAAGGATTAAAAGATATAACTTATGAGAATCTTTTAAAAATTAAAGGTATAGGTAATGCCAAAGCTTGTGCTATATTAGCCCTTATTGAAATAAATAGACGTTTAAATATAACAATAAAAAATTTAAAAAATCTTAGACTTACTAATACACAAATGGTGTTTGATTATTATAAAAATGTTTTTAATAATGAATTACAAGAAAAATTTTATTGTATATATTTAGATACAAGTAAAAAAGTTATTAAGGACAAACTTCTTTTTGTTGGTACTATAAATCATAGTTTAGTCCATCCAAGAGAAATCTTTAGAGAGGCTTATCTGCTTGGTGCAAGCGCTATTATATGTATTCATAATCATCCAAGTGGTAATATCATGCCAAGTAAAGAAGATATAAAACTGACTCACAATCTTCAACAAGTTGGTTTACTACTTGGTGTTAGTGTTTTAGACCATATCATTATTGGTAAAAAAAATTACTATAGTTTTTTAGAAAATGGCAATATATAGTTGGTTTTAAAAAAAATATATATTATAATAAAAAAGGTGAATGTTATGAAAAAAACAAATAAAAAATATATCTTTTTAATAGCTTTATTAATCTTTTCATTAGTTTTGTCATTTATTGGGAATGTTGTTATAACAGATAGAAAATTAACCCCACCAGAGATGCTTATCAAAGATTCTGTTCTTTTTGTTGTTAAAATTGTTTCAACTCCTTTTAACTATATTAAAGACAAAGCCTCTGAAGCAAAAGAAAAAGACAATATTTATAAAAAATATGAAACTATTAAACAAGAAGCAGAAAAAATTGAAATGGTTAATGCTAAAAACAGAGAATTGAGTAAAGAGTTAGATGAGATGAAGACCCTTTTAGAGCTCAATAACACTTTAGCTGAAGAGTCATATTTAAATGCAACTGTTATAAATCGTAATATTGGTTATTTTTATAATACTTTAACAATTGATAAAGGCAAAAACAGTGGCATTGATGTTAATATGGCAGTTGTAACAAATAAAGGCTTAATTGGGAAAATTACAAAAGTATCAGGAACAACTAGTGTTGTAAAACTACTCACAGCTAATGATAGTAATAATAAAATATCTGTTAAAATAACTGTTGATGATAAGGATGTCTATGGCTTACTTAGCAGTTATGATGAAAAAAATAATGTTTACTTAGTTGAAGGTATTAGCGAAAATATTGAAATTAAAGAGCAATCTTTAGTTACGACAACTGGTTTTAGTCAATATTTCCCAAGCGGTGTTTATATAGGTAAAGTAAAAGGAGTTACAAAAGACAATTTTGATTTAGCACAACTTGTTGAAGTGAAAAGTGATGTTGATTTTGCTTCAATTAATTTTGTTACTGTTTTAAAAAGGGAAGCAAAAAAAGATGAGTAAGATTATTATCATGACATTTATAAGCTTTATTTTAGAAGCCTTATTATCAACTTTTTTTCCAACCGATAGCTTGTTTAATTGTTGCTTTATTGTAATGACTTTTATTATTTTATATCATTCATTAAATAAAAAAGATATTGTAATTCAGTATGCTATTATCACTGCACTTATATATGATATATGCCTAAGTAATACATGGGGAATTAATTTATTTAGTTTTTTACTTTTATTTTTAATAATCAAAGGTTTATTTTTTTGGTTATCTTATACCATTTTTAATGTTTTACTAGTAAGTTTAGTAGTTATTGGGTCGTATCGAATTATTGTATATGTTTTACTTGGTCTAATTGGTTATTTAACATTTGATGGTTATATTCTTTTAAAAAGCATTTATTCATCAATTATTATTAATATTATATATGTTCTTATCCTTTATACCATAGATACTATATTAAAAAAATATAAGAAAAATTATATTTAATCATATTGACTAATGGAAAATAAAAGTATTATAATTAAATTGTTATTATTTTACAATAAAGGTTAGAAGTTATTAATTATATAGATTAAAAAAATGTCAATGCAGTAAGGTAGAACCTTAAAGCTTCTACCTTAAAAATCGACATTTTTTCTATATTTAAAGGAGGAAATATGGAGTATTTAAAACCAAAACAAAATTTATTTGAGTTTATTAATATGCTTGAAAAAAAAGAATTACAAGAATTACAAATGCTTATGGCTAAAAGAAGTAAATATAAAAATTTTATTAAAGATAATGTTCAACTATTAGAAGAATTACAACAAGAAATGAGAAAAAATTTAGATATGGGTAAAGAATTAGAAAAAAGAGAACTTTACGATGAAAAAGTAGAGAATAGTTTTTATGCATTGTTTGTTTTAATTTTTGATCAATTATTAACAAATATGTTATTAAAATATTTCGATATTAATGATAGAGCAGTTATAAGAAATGTTAATTTTGTTCTTCTTGGAGTAATTATTATTGAAATTGCAAAAATTGTTTATGCATCTAAAAAAAGTTCAGAGGCCACTTTCGCAATTGATTTAGAATATTTAGAATTACTATATGATATAAATAGTTTAGAAGAACTGCTTTTCTATGTAAAAAAAGATTATCGAGAATTAACTATTGAAGAAAAAAAATTACAACAAAAAATAAAATGTTTAAAAACTATAAAAGGAGAGATTAACTAATGATTCAAAAACCAAAGGGTACTTATGATGTTTATGATACATATAGTCGAAAAGTAAAATATGTTGAACGATTAATAGAAGCTTTAATGCAAAAATACAATTGTAATTATATTAGAACACCTATTTTTGAAAGTAGTGAATTATATAAAAGAGGAGTAGGTGAAAGTACTGATATTGTTACTAAAGAAACTTATGATTTTTGTGATAGATCTAATCGCT
>CAOJZR010000032.1 GCA_948466105.1 uncultured Bacillota bacterium
CTTTAACTTTTTTTCATTATTTTTGCTCATCAAAATAACATCAGCATTTTCATCAAAAAACTCTACTATCACCTGTCTACACAAAAAACAACAACTGCTTATTTTATCACTAGCTACCATTACATATAGTTTAGCAAAATCTCCCTTTTTATAGCCATTAGTAATAGCTGTAGAAATAGCATTTCGTTCAGCACAAAGCGTTGCCCCATAAGAGGCATTTTCTACATTAACTCCACTAAATTGCTGCTTATCTTTCATCTCTACAATACAAGCAACACAAAACTTTGAATATGGACTATATGCATTATCTAATAACTTAATTAATTTTTCTTTCATTTCAACACCCACTTTATAATATAAGGTAAATAAATAAATACCCCAACAATACTAGCCATAATTGCACTAATAAGAACACTAGCGGCCGCACAATCTTTAGCTACTTTGGCCAAACTATTTTTACTACTACAAGCTAAATCAACAGTTCGCTCTATTGCTGTATTTACAAGCTCTAATGAAATAACTTGTCCAATAAGTACCAATGTTATTAATATTTCTGTTTTAGTAATTTTAAGAACAAACCCTAAAATTATTAACAAAAATGCAACAACAATATGAACTTTCAAATTAAATTCTGTTTTAAAAGCATAGATAAAACCTTGATAAGCATATTTAAAACTTCTTATAAATTTTCTACCTTTTGATACCAAATTCATCTAAAATCTCCCTTTGTCGAGCAAACATTATTTTCTCATCATCTTCATTCATATGATCATAACCAAGTAAGTGTAAAAAACCATGTACTGCTAAAAAACAAAGCTCTCTTTCTTCACTATGCTCATAAATTAAAGCTTGCTCTTTTGCTTTTTCTATTGATATATATATATCTCCTAAAACGCAAATTTCCATAATGGGAAAAGACTTATCATCTTCTAAAGCAAAACTAATAACATCTGTAACCTGATCCAGATTGCGATAGGTCTTATTTATCTCTTTAATCCTAGGATTATCAACAATAATAACATTGAAAGCAATATCTTGTTTTTTTTCTTTTTGTGCTGCAAATAATAATAAATCTTTTAACTTTGCTTCATCTATTTTATAAGTTGTTTCATTAAATATTTTTAAATCCATAAATTTCTCCTAAATCATAAATATAATAGCCAAAACAATAAATAACACTAATATTATATTATAAACAATTGATTTCTTCAAGCCGCTTGGTAAATACCTTAAAATATTATTAAACATATAGTATACATAATAGCCAAATACTCCACCAACAATATTTAAAATAATATCATCAACATCAAAAACACGACCTATTAACAATTGTGTACTTTCAATTGAAATAGATAGTAAAGTTACCAAAAAAAACGCATGACATGTCTTATCAAGTCGTAAAAAATAAGATATAAAAATACCATATGGAACAAACATCAACATATTGCCCATAACGTTTTTAAAGAAAAGTTTACTTCCAATATCATAACGAAACATTTCTTTAAAAGGAATAAAATTAGAACTTGACCAACTTACATCTTGAAAAGTGACTACATAAAATAAACACATCACATAAACAACAAATATAAGAATCATAATTTCTTTATAAAAAACAAACGTTTCTTTGTTTTTTATTAAGTAAAATAAGCGCATAGACACTAATATAACCATGCATATAAAAATAGAGGGCCAAGTTTCTTCTATTATTCCAATCATTGTATTTTTTAACATATTTTTCTCCTACTACTCTAAAACAATTTCGGCAAAATCTGTAATATCTTCATAAACTGTAAAAAAGACATCTACAATTACACGATCTTCTTTTACAACTTCCTTTAAGGTTTTAAAGTCTATTATATATTCTTTTTCTTTTAAATTATCTGTAATTTGTTTTTTAGCTTTTTCTATTGATTTACTAATAGCTTCATCAACAGTATACACACTATCAACAACCTCAATTTTTTCTTGATGTTCTAAAGTAAGTGAGATAGGCAAAAAAGGATGTTTAATAATATTGCTTTCTTTACTTTCTTTTTGCTTAAATTTATTAAAAGCAAATTCCATTTTTTTATTCAAAAAATTTAAAACTAACACATTTTTCTTTTTACCAACTTTTTTCTCTTCAAAGTAAGTAAAAGGATATTCTACACTTACATTATACCACACTTCGGCAAATACTTGACCACTTGCTTTAATCGTTTGTTTAATTTCATCATTTAGCATGAGATTGCCAGTAATAATAATATCACCTTTTTTAACATAGTCATTAACATCTCTTATTATTTCACCACTAGTAGCATCTACCCTTTTTATTATACCATCTTTTTTAGCAATTATATGTGTTAAGGTTGTATCTTTATTATTATTAGGAATTTGTCTTTCTTCAACACGAACAATATATTTTGTTCCTTCATTTATTATTTCTAACCACTCTATTTTATCTTTATATTTATTTAAAATCTCTTCTTTTACAATTTCAATTTGTTTAAAATTTTTTTTAAACTTTTTTTCACTTATACCATAATTATATAATTCTTTTTTTAATAGATTTCTTAAATTAGGATCATTATGAATGATTTCTATTTCAAAAATAATATTATTCAAAAATACCAATAAAAAATAACCAATAATAATACTTATAATTAAATATTTATGAATATTTAATCGTTTTTTTATTTTAATAATACCATAACTATTAATAATATTAAAATCATAAATACTTTTTATTTTAGTTAATTTATCATAATCTTTTTTATATATTATAATATTTACTTCATTTCGATTAACATAGTCTATATTAAGCAAATCTATTTTTTCATCCATGATTTTTTTTATAAAACGTGATATATTTTTACCTGTTATTTTAAGTTTTAATTTACTTTTAAAAATATAGATAATTTTGTTTTTCATTGAATCACCTTAGTTCTATATTTAAAATATCACCTGTTATTAAAATTTCATCGATAACCATTTTACTAATAACTAAATTATTACCTTTTATAATAATCTTACCACCTTCATAATAAATTTCTACTGTATTAAAATCAAAATGCCCTATTTTAGTATAGTTTACAATATTTACTTTATTTTTATATATATTAATTTTAAATTCATCTTCAAGGATAAAGTTTCTTATGCTATTTAACATACTCACATGTCTTCACCTAAATAAGTATATTTTATATTGTCTCAATTTATGTTAAAGAAAAATATATAATTATTTATAAAACCAAAATTTGATATATATTTAAATATATGTTAAAATAACAAACCGTTGAGGTGATAAAATGAAAAATAATGGAGATTATTTAAGCTATAAATTATTGACTAAAAAAAAGTGTTCCAATCATAGTTCCAAACAAACAGTTAATTTTTTAAAAGAAGCATATTATAATGATCCAAACAACTTACATATAAAATTCAAATATACCAAAGCTCTTCTTAAAAGTAAAAAAACATTTGATGAAGGTAAACAATTACTAGAAGAAATAGCCAATCATCCCAAAAAAATAGTAAACAAAAGTAAAGATCACGATTTAGAATATAAACTTAATGCCATCTATATATTAGGACAAATAGAAAAGGAAGCATTAAATATAAAAAAAGCTCAATATCTTTTCACTTTATTATTAAAAACCGACAAAAAAGCACAAGCACTCTTTGCATTAGGTGAAATAGAAAAAAGCGCTGGTAATATAGAAGAAGCTAGAAAAAAATTTGAGAAAATAATTAATTTAATTAACGAAGAATTAAAAAAGGAACACAAAAAAAAGACACAAATTAATACTAAATACAAATATTCTGCTATGTTTGAACTAGGTAAAATAGCAAAAGATAATAACAATTTAGATGAAGCTAGAAAAATATTTTGGTACCTATATAATTACCATAACATCCATTCTGCTCTTAAACAACTATTATTTGTAGAAATTAAAGACGAAAATTATTTTGAAGCATATCAATTATTAGAAAAAATTATTAAACAACAACCTTTAAACCTTGAACTAAAAAATATTATCTTCTTTTTAAAGTATAAAATCGGTCTTTTAACAGACAATGATATTAAAAATAATACCAACTATTTTTGCAGGCAATTAATAAATTATGATGTAAATCAAGCAATTGGACATATTAGCCTTCATTTAGATGAACAATGTAATAATACCCATACACTATATAATAGCAATGTTGATATAGAATCTTTATTCAAATATGCACAAGACAACATAGCCTCTATACCTTCTACTTCATCAAACATTTGTGATAAATATGTTATTGAATGTCCTAGTAATATATCAACAATTTCTCAAATTCCTACAAATCTAATTTTAGTTGTAACATTTTTAAACAGCAAAAATATTATAGCAATGTATCCAATACCACAAATAACAAATAAATATAATGTTACTCAAAAACAATTTATTTTATAATAAACTTGATTTTTAAGTTTACTAGCAATTTGACAAAAATTAACATTAACTTAAATATTATTTTTAACAAAAACTCTCCTTATTTTTATAGAACTAAGGAGAGTTTTATGTATTAATATTATAATAATATTACTTATCTTTACTATAATAATTTCAAATACTACTAATGAAAGCTGATAAATTTACTGTAATCTATTGTTTTATTGAAATTTACATTAGTTAATTATAAATAAAAACTATTCTACACATTTTTATGCAAAGCCTTATTAATTCCATTAGATATCAAATCACTAAGCTTTTGAATCACAAAATCAACCTCTTTAGGAGTAACCATTAAATTATAACCAATTGGTGTTAATACTTCATATATAAGTTGTCGCAACTCCTCATCTTCTAAATTACCAACCATACCAAATAATTTTTTTTTATCTTCTTTATCAATATTAACATCACTTTTCAAATAATTTCTTCCACCGATAATAAGCTTATTAGAAGCTTTGTCAATGTTTTCTTTGGTATAAGAATAATGCTTGTACATATAATTTATTGTATCACTTACAATCGTAACTGCATCAACCACTGTTGGTACACCAATTGCTAAAACAGGAATTCCAAGTGTATCTTTGCTTATCTCCTTACGACTATTACCAACCCCACTTCCAGGATGTATGCCTGTATTAGTCATCTGTAACGTTTTATTAACCCGCTCTACTGATTGACTAGCAAGTGCATCTACAACAATTACAAAATCAGGTTTATTGGCCATAACAATACTTTTAACTAACTCACTTGTCTCAATTCCTGTTTTACCAGTTACACCAGGTGCAAAAGCACTTACACACCTAAAGCCTTCCTCAACTTCGCCTAACATAAATAAATGACTAGTAACAAGCACATTATCAATTACAAGTGGTCCTAGACTATCAGGGGTTGACAGTAAATTACCAAGTCCAACTACTAAACAATTAGCCTCTTTACTAATTCCTTCCTCCTCTAATAATTTTTTTAATCTTTCAGCAAAAATATCCATTACTTTCTTATTATTACTATAGTCTGTAATATCCTTAAATTCAATTGTTACATACATGCCTTCTTTTTTATTTATCCTTTTACCAACAGTTTCATCAATCAATATATTTGTGATTTTAACCCCATCAATAATCTTCTCTTCTTTTTCAAAACCATCTATTGCTTCAATCGCCAAATCAGTTCTTAATTGATATTTTCCTAAATCTATCTCATGATTCATTTCATCATCACCACTAGTATTATTTACCAAAAAAGAAAAATTATTAAAATAATATCTTACAAAATTCATAGAGAAAGGAACAACAAATGCATAATATTATCAAAGAAATTCTAATTAAAGCTTATAACAATAACATTAAAAACTATTTAATCATTTCAAATTATATTAAAACAATATTATCAATTGATTTAAATAATCTAGAAAAAGCAATTACTGATATTTTAAGTGAAGAATTTATAATAATAGAAGATAATAGTGATTTTTTAAGTTTTTTATTTGCTTTCTACGATTTCATTATTGAATTAAAATTCAAAAATAACACCTCAAAATTAAATCAAGAAACTTTTAATATAACGCCAAATAATTTAAAAAAAGTCTTGTCTTTTTGATAAAACTTTGCTAAAATATGGATGTATTATTTGACTTGGAGGTGATAAAATGCCAAACATGAAAAACGCTAAAAAGAAAGTAAAAGTATCAATAAAAGAAAAAAATGTAAACAATAATTATACTGCTAGTATGAAAACAGCTATTAAAAATGTTGAAAAAGCTATACTAGCCAAAGATAAAAATGACGCTAATGATAAATTGAAAATAGCAATCAAAAGAATCGATAAAGCATGTGGTGCTAATGTAGTATCTAAAAACTACTGTGCACGTAACAAATCTCGTTTAACCAAAAAAGTAAATTGTATGGAGTAAGTTTACTTTTTTTATTATTTATAAAGGTGATATAATGAAACAATTTTTAAGTTTACTAGTTTTAGTCCTTATCTTCGGTTTTATCTATCTTTATAATGAAGATATAGCCGATTATATCTTAACAACTTTCGTTTATAAAAAAGAAATTGTTACCACCCCTCCTAATGATTATGAAAATAAATACGAATTCGAATTTGTAAAAAACACTGATGATTTTATTTTACATAACAAAAATGAATTGAATAATATTTTTTATACCATATTAAATAGAGGCTGGGAACATTTTACCTTTTACTGCGATAATGATTATCCAACTTGTGAAGAAGATGTTGAAAAAAAAGTAGAAAGTTCTAATATTTTCTCAGATATTAATAATTTTGTTAATCCTTATAATAGTTTCAAAGAAATATCTATTACAACTAATGGTTATGGAACTATTGAAGTAACCATAAATAAGCTATATAACAGTAATGATATAGACCTTTTAAACAAAAAAATAGATGAAATATATA
>CAOJZR010000033.1 GCA_948466105.1 uncultured Bacillota bacterium
TAAAGTTACTATTCTATCTACTGATAATAACAACAAAGACTTGATGATTGATAAATTAACAAAGGAAAATAAGAATTTTAAAAATAATAGCGAACTAATCAAAAAAAATAAAATCATTAAGGAGCAAAAATCTACTATCAATGAACAAAAACAAGAAATTGGTAGATTAAGCGAATTAGTAGATATTTTGAATAATACTGTTGATAGTATGAAAATCAAGTTTGAAAAAGAAGTTGAAAAGTGGAAAAATCTATTTAAAAAAATGTGTAAGGCAATAGATAAAGTTTTAGGTAGAGATAAACCTAAAGAACGTTTAGAAGATTATGAAGATATTGCTGATGCAATTAACTATGGTTACTACAGCAAAAATAACGATAAAGATAAAGATGATTATGAAATTGGAATGTAGAAAGGAGCATTTATATGATGGAAGTTATTATTGATAAAAACACTACTATTGATAAAGAAAAATTGATAATTGAATCACTAGAATTATCACTTAAAGAAGATAAAGCTAGAGATGATAAAAAAAGTATAAAATACCATACAATGGCTTTAGAAGAACACAAAAAAGTTCTTTTTAATTTAGAAAAAAATAAATCAAATGAAATAGAAATGGAAAGGTTGTGATATTATGTCGGTTAGTAGATTAGATCCCAAAAAATGGACTAAAGATGGTCGTAAATGGAATTTCCATGTACGATATAAAGATTTAGATGGTAAAACAAAGCAATATCAATCAAAGTTATTTAAAACGAAACCAGAGGCTCAAGAAGCAGAGAGAATTTTCCTTTTAGAATTAGATAAATATAGACCAGATAACAATATGACTTTTAGAGATTTATATTTAGCATTTTATAATTATCAAGAAGATAAAGTAAAAGAAACTACTCTACACACTTATAAAGATAGAATGCGATATATGGCACTTTTAGATAATATCAAAGTGAAAGAATTTAACTTACAACATTATGAAATGTGGCGAAAGAAAATTTTAGAATATCCTTTATCAAATAGGACTAGAAATTATATTTACAAATTTTTAAAAACAATTATGAATTTTGGTACAAAGTGGTATGGTTTAAATTTCAATCAAATATATCCTAAAATGACTAATTTTACAAATCCAAATGAAATTAAAAAAGAAATGGAATTTTGGACTTATGAAGAATTTAGCAAATTTATTTCAGTAGAAGAAGATTTAACATTTAAATGTTTATTTAAAACTTTATACTTTTGTGGACTTCGTAAAGGCGAAGCAAGAGCATTAAATTGGAATGATATTGATTTTACAAATGGTACAATTAGAATCAATAAAGGGTTATCGGACAATGTAAATGGTAAAAAATATATCATAACAAGTCCTAAAACTCTCACAAGTAATAGAACACTACCTATTCCTAAAGAGTTGTTAAATGATCTAAAACAACTTAAAGAAAAAGTTATAGAGTTTACAAATTATAATGATAATTGGTTTGTATTTGGTAATGCTGTTCCACTAGGAGATGATACCATTAGGCGAAGAAAAAACAATAATTGTAAAGAGGCAAATGTTAAAGAGATAAGAATACACGATTTTAGACATTCTTGTGCCTCACTTTTAATCAATAATGGTGCAGACATAACACTTGTCGCTAAATTTTTAGGACACTCTAAAATTGATGAAACTTTAAATACTTACTCCCATATGTTTAAAAATAAGTTAAATAATATCATAGGGCTTATTGATAATCTAAATGAAAATGCAAAAAGTGATATTGTTATTGATTCTACAAAAAACAATGATGACTATGAAATGAGTTTATAATGAATAAGGAAACTGGTATATTATTATGCTAGTTTCCTTATTTTTTTATGTTTTAATTTCTTAAAAAAACCTAAATTTGTTACATAACTGTTACATAAAGGCATATTTTAAAAATGTAAAATGCTCCAAACCCTTATAAATAAAGGGATAAAAAAAGTGTCCAGCATTTCTGCTGGACTTCAGGGGGTTTTGGTGAGAACTCTTATAATTAATATCATAAGAATTCCCGCGTGATAGAATCACGCTACAATAATTATAAGTTAAATTGTAATAAAAGTCAATCACTATTTTTTTATTTTTATAAGTAAGTTTTTTTATTACTATACAATATTAATATTTCAATCCAAATTAGTAGAAAATTCAATAAGCTTTCGCAAGTATTTATTTTCATCACTTAAATAATCATCGCTATTTAAAAATTTATCACTATCTTCTTTACATTTAAGTAAAATTTTATAATCTCTTTTTAAATCCGCTACACCAAATGTCATATCACCGCTTTGCTTAAAGCCAAACAAGTCACCACTACCTCTAAGCAAAAAATCCTCTTCACTTATCTTAAATCCATCGCTTGTTTCTTCTAAAATCTCTAAACGCTTAGAATCCTTATTACTTATAAGTAAACAATAAGATTGCAAACTATTACGTCCTACTCTACCTCTTAATTGATGAAGCGTAGATAATCCAAATCTAAACGCATCAAAAATAACAATCATAGTTGCATTTTTAACATCAACACCAACTTCTATAACTGTTGTACTAATAAGAATTTGAATAATATTATTTTTAAAATCATCCATAATTTTATCTTTATCATCATTACTCATCTTACCATGGAGTACTCCAATTTTGTATAACTTGCCAAAAGCTTTGTGCATCTTCTCATTTAATATATCAACATTCGTTAAATCAATTTTATCACTTTCCTCAATTAATGGTGCAATAACATATACCTGATGCTTTTGCTTTAATTCACTATACATATTTTCTAAAACACACTTCATCTCTTGCTCTTTATAAACTTTTGTAATTATCTCTTTTCTGCCATTTGGCATCGAATGAATACTTGATATTTCCATATCCCCATATAACGTCAGAGCATATGTTCTAGGAATTGGCGTAGCACTCATATATAAAATATCAGGAATTAAACCTTTATTTTTTAAATTACTACGCTGATTCACGCCAAAACGATGCTGTTCATCCGTAATGACAAGTCCTAAATTATTATATTTAACATTATCACTAATTAAAGCATGTGTTCCTATAACAACACAATTTTGTGTTTCAATTTTATCATATATTTGTCTTTTTTCTTTTGCTTTCAACTTACCTGTTAACAATACAACTTCAATATCATATTGTGAAAAAATTTTTTTAATATTATCATAATGCTGTAATGCTAATATTTCTGTTGGTGCCATAAGAGCTCCTTGATAACCACTTATATAATTAATATATAAAGCAATAATAGCCACAATAGTCTTACCACTACCAACATCACCTTGTAATAAGCGATTCATTCTTTTATTAGAAGTTAAATCATTATAAATTGCCTCCACAGCAAGAAATTGATCATTAGTAAGCGTAAATGGTAAAGCCTTAATAAATTTTAACACTAGATTATAATCCACTTCTCTAACTAATCCTTGACTACTCATCTTATTATTTTTTAAATAATTCATCTCTAACATAAAAATAAAAAGTTCTTCATATATTTGTCTTTTTATAGCTTCTTTTAGTACTTTAGGATTTTCTGGAAAATGAATATTATAAATACTATCCTTTTTATTTAAAAAATTATACTTTTTTTCTAAAGTTTTTGGAATATAACTAATAAATTCAAAATTGTTTAAAGCTTCTTTAACATAACTAGCTATTCCCATACTATTTATACCATTTACAGTATGATAAACACCATCAATATGCGCCTTAACTATTCTACCAAACCTGATTTCATTAGCTACAATCGTATTATGATTTTTATCATATTTACCACTTACAGTCACTTCAAGACCAGGTGTTAATCTACTTTTTAAAAAACCACGATTAAAAATAATGACAGTACAAATTTTAGAGCCGACATTAATTCTAAATGTCATTTTATCCAATTTTCTATTTATGTAGAAAACATTAGGATTGTTTTCTACAGTTCCATCTATAGTTATTTTATCATCTTGTTGTAATAAAGTAATATCACTTCTTTTTATAATATCATATCTAAATGGATAAAAATTTACTAAATCATTAATACTTTTTATATTAAGGCGATTTAAAATTTTTTCTCCTTTAGGACCAATTCCTTTTATATCTGTAAGTTGCATTTTCCATCTCCTTATAATAAGATTATAACAAACATTCGTTCTTAAAGCAATCTTTTTTACTATTTAAGTTATTTTTTTCTTGACAAAACAATATTTATGTATTAGTATATACAGTACCAATTCGAGTTAGGCGGATTGGTAAGCTAGTATCACACTAGCCAACCCCTTTTTATTCTTTTATGAACAGTTTTCTCAGGGGGGAACTGTTCTTTTTTTATTCTAATAAAAAAAAACTCTTTTAGCAAATACTAAAAAAGTTAAAATATATGTTTTTTACTTACAAATAAACTAATTTAAATCTAATTTATCTAATAATTGATAATAAGCATATCGTGCCTGTGCTTCCTCTTTATTTTCTTTAAGTAGGCTATCTTTTTTTTCTTTATTAACTAACTCTAACATTTTATATCTTGTTTCAGAATTCAAAAACTCTTCATATAAACTAAAGTCAATATTTTTACTATCTAATGTAAATTTTTTGCTTTCTGGATTATATCTAAAAATTGGAAAATAACCACATTTTACAGCTAGTTTTTCTTTTTCTAATGAATTCATCATTCCACCCTTTATACCATGTGATATACAAGGGGTATAAGCAATAATAATTGATGGTCCATTATAAGCATTAGCTTCTTTAAAAGCCTTTAAAACTTGAAGTGGATTAGCACCTAGACAAACTTGTGCAACATAAACATGAGGATAAGACATACAAATACGAGCTAAATCTTTTTTGCTCTGTTTTTTACCTGTTGTTGCAAAGGAAGCTATCGCTCCTTTAGGACTTGCTTTAGAGGCTTGACCTCCAGTATTAGAATATACTTGAGTATCAAGAATTAAGATATTAATATTTTCATTTTGGGCAATGACATGATCAATGCCACTAAAACCAATATCATAAGCAAAACCATCACCACCAATTATCCAAGTATCTCTTTTAATTATATAATCTTTTAAAGAGGCTATCTCTTTATTTATTTGAGCATAATCTAAATTATCATAAACTTCTTTTGTAACTTCATAATTATCATAATTAGCTAACCATTTTTGCGCAATTTCACTATTTTCTTTTTTAAATAAAGTTATAAGTCTTTCTCTTTTTGCTAAATAGCCATTATGAATACCGAAGCCAAATTCGGCATTATCTTCAAATAAAGAACTAGCCCAAGGTACATTATAAGGCATAACAGGACAACTAGCACCATAGATAGATGAACAACCAGTAGCATTTGCTATAACGATGCTGCTTTTAAAAAGTTTGGTTAGCATATTTATATATGCAGGCTGTCCACATCCTGCACATGCACCTGGATAATTAAGACCTGAGGCTTTAAAAGCAACATTTCTAATATTATCATTAGTTATCTTTTTTTCCTTAATATTGGTAATTAAATAATCATTTATTGTTTGCTCTTTATTTTTTATCTGATTTATAATACTATCACTAATTAAAGCTTTATTATTAGCCTTACCTGGACAATTTTTTACACAAAGCATACAACCTGTACAATTTTTAATTGCAAAGCTTAAAGTATAATAATAGTTACTTAGATATTTATCAGAATATTTTAAACATCTTTGTTTTATATAATCTGGACATTTTTGATATTCTATCTCATCTAAAAGAAATGGTTTAATAACATTATGTGGACAAATAGTCACACATAAATTACAAGTAATACAATTACTATTTAACCAAAATGGTACAACATCACTAATTGGATTAGTCTTAAGTTTACTTGTATTTTCATAAAAAATCCCATCTTTATAATTAAGAAAAGCAGAAACAGGTAACTCATTACCTTTTCTTTTCATTAACATAGTAATAACATCATCAGAAGATATACATTCTTCTTTATAATGCTTATCAATTGTTACTCTTTTTATATAATCACTCGCACTTGTTAAGGCGTCTATATTAGCCATTACTAAATCCATGCTTTTCTTCGCAAATTTTTCCTTAGCATATTTTTTAAATTCTGATAATGCAATTTGGTAATCGATTATTTGTGATAATTTAATTATAGCGCTTTCCATAATCGTACTTATTTTATTACCAAGTCCTACTTTACGCGCCAATAAATTAGCGTTTATTGTATAAAACTGAACTTCACGCTTGTGAATTATATCTTTTTGTTTTTTTGTTAAAAGATGATTTATCTCTTCTTCAGTTTTAGATGTATTTAAAAGAAAGATACCTTTGTCACTAATATTATCTAGTAAATCAAACTCTTGTAAGTAACTATCTTTACTAACAACAATTATCTTAGGATTTTCACAATAATATGTGCTTCTTATCTTCTTATCACTAAAACGCAAATGTGATATTGTTACACCTCCAGATTTTTTTGAATCATATTGGAAGTAACCTTGAACAAACTTAGAAGTATTATCACCAATTAATTTTATTATAGTTTTAGAAGCACTAACCATTCCATCACTACCATAACCATAGATTAAAAACTCATCA
>CAOJZR010000034.1 GCA_948466105.1 uncultured Bacillota bacterium
AAAGTAAAGTTGATGTTTTGAAGTATGGGATTAACATTTCAAGTGGTGGTTTTCCACATAATACTGAATATCCTAGTGATTCAAAACGTCCTAAAATAGCTAAGTTTAAGAATGCTGTTGATAGCATATGGCATAATCCAAAAGATAGAAAATATAACTTTTCTTCTATTACAAATTATTTTAATGATTTAGTTAAAGATCCTTTGGATGCTGAAGCGTTTGTTACAAATAAGAAAACCTTTAATTATAAAGCATTTTCTGAATTATCTTGTGAAGAGAAAGCTAGAATTTATATTTTAGTAGAACCTATTGTCAGTGTTATAATTGCTACTAATAGTGGAACATCTAATAAAAATTATATTTTGACAGTAACTGAACTTGCATATTTGCTTGAAAATACTAAAGGAAATGGTTTTTTAGCTGGTAATATAATTTCTCATAGTGCAGAATATGCCCGATTACTTTATATTAGTTCAAGCAAGTCTGTGGGAAAATTTAAGGCCTTAAGTGGTGTGGCAAGTAGTGGTAGTGTTAGTTTTAAAGATGTTTTAAAGAAAAATGGTTATGGTGCAGGTCTTGTTTGGTTGATTTCAGATACTAACAAATGTGAATCATTACTTGGTGAATATTGTAGATTTTCTAATGACAGTAAAACTAAAATTGCCAAATTTAATGGTAAGGAAAATAATCCAGAATGTTGTGATTATAAAAAATGGGATTCAAAAAAGATAAGTAAAACAGAATTTACTAACTCACCTTGGTATAAAAATGCCAGTGCACCAGGAAATATTTGTGGACCAGAAATAACTTATTGTGTGTTTAATGCTGATAAATCAAAAGCAACTTATAATGGTAAAGTAGATAAAGATAAATGTTGTGATATTAGTAATTTTAAAAATGAAAAGCCTATGAGTTTTTATGGTACAGACTGGTATAAAAATAATTGTGTAGAACCTAAGCGATATTGTGTTTTCTGGTCAGATGGAATAGCAGATTGGGATGATAAAGACTATCGTCCTGATGGAACACCTGGTGATCCATTATGTTGTGATTATAATAATTGGCATCATGGTACTGATTATATTAGTGAAGAAGAAATGAAAGCTTCTAAATGGTATAAAGATAATTGTAAAACACCAGTTCAATATTGTGAATTTAATGTGAGTAAAACAGAGGCTAAATATAATGGAAAAATAGATGAAGATAGGTGTTGTGATTATAGAAATTTTGATAAAAGTAAGGTAAGTAGTATTGATTTCCTTACATCTGATTGGTATGACAAATATTGTAATAAAACTGAAAAAAATTATTGCGATTTAAATAATGCAGCTCATTATAAAAATAGTTCTTCTGGACCAAATGGTAAAAATTGTTGTATAGTTGACAGTTTTAATTATGATTTGTCAGGTACTACTGAAGATTCTATTACAAATCAAATAAAAACAAAATATCCTGCTTATTATAATACATATTGTGACGATGCTGGACCAGATAATCCTGATAATCCAGATGATAATGCTTGTACTTTTGTTGTAAATACTAATTGTACAGAAAATTGTGATGAATCAACTGATGGTTTTATAAAGGATATTGGTGAAAATGATGATGAATGGGAGTGCATTTATAAAAGTAAAGATGCTACTGACCCATGGAATAATCAGTATCTTGGTGTTGATGGACCAGGAATATCTTATGGAGTTCAATATGGCTCTGAAAAACATACATATTGTTCTATTTTTTGTAGAGAATCAATTGAATATTCATTTCCTCAACCATTGACTATAGAAGCGGGAAGAACAATTACTATAGGATCAAGTTTGTATGGAAATTGGGGAACTGTTAATATGTCAGGAATAAAGGAATGTAGAACAACAGAAATTGATATTGATACCTTTAAAAAAGATTTACAGGAGACTAATAAAAAAGTAACTGATTCATGGAATAATTATCAAAAATTTAAAAACAGACGAGAAGCGGCTCAAAAAACAACACCAACAAGTTTTTCTGTGTGTGGTTATGATGTTGCAGCAAGTGAAACTTATTATTCTTGGAGTACTGGTACGTTTAGCAGTAGTAATACATCTAAATCAATAGCCCGCCCTGGTTGCAAATCTGCAAGTGAATATGATTATTGGCCAAAAATGGCTATGGGTCCAGTTACTTCTGGTGGTAATTCTAGCAGCTGTACTAGTGAAGACTTGGTGGACTATCAAAAGGCATATCAAAATGGTCCATATGAATGGTATGATGCTGATGGAACTTATCATACAGCTTATGCTGGTAGATTATGCGTTAGTGATAAAAAAGTCGTTACTGAGTATGAATCATTTCGAGAAGAATCACAATTTTTAATAGATGCTCAAAACCTACAGTTAAGTCTAGGAATAAAACCATCATGTTTATATTCATTTAGTGGGTATACAAGAGTAAAAAGTTGTAGTTCTATGACTTATAGTTATACTGAAACTATATCAGAAGTTAGAGCAAAAGATGTTGATTTACCTAATGAAAATAGATTTAATTGGATAAAGGAACAAGAACAAAAATATTTGAAAGAGTATAAGGAAGCTGTAGAGTTACGTACTAAAATATTAAATGCTTTAAATAGCTGTAGCAATTGGACATCATTAGTTAATCATAATACTTTTGCTCCAACTATAGAAATTGATTATGACAATACAGGAGCAGATGGGGTTCATTATAATGTTTCTAGTTCTAAACTAGTTTCTAATTTGATACAGGATAATACTGTTAAAGAATTTTGTACTGAAAAAAATAATTGTGATTTTGATTCACATCAAAAACAAGCAAAAGATTTAATTGGCTCTGTAATTTACAATTGTGATTTATCTACTAATAAATGTAAAGATTCTAATGCTATATATTATGATAATAGATATGTAAAAAACACTTATAATAAAGTGTATAATTATACATTAAATAATTCATTATATAGATATATAGCTAAACCAAGTAATCAATCGTCAAATAGTCGTCCAAGTGGACAATATATTGACATTGGCTATGGAAATTTACCTGTCAGTTTATCTTCAAAAGGTCGTTATGATACGCTAAATTTAAGAATAACTGATTTTGGACCTGGAAATAAATTGAATAATTTTGTTAATTTTGGTTATTCTAGTAGTCCATATGCTGATGAACCATATGTATCAAGTGAATGTAATACAGAATATGCATGTTATTATGATGTTGTTAGAAAAGTACAAGGAGGAGATCCATCTAATCCAACTAATCCTCCAGAAGATGATCCTAACAATCCAAATGGATTGGGATTGACAGTTATTTATCGTCCAATTTCTTTAGAAGATCCATTCCCATCAGTTGATGGTGATGGAAGACATACAGGTGCTAACTGGTGTGCTGGCTATAATGATTGTTCTAACACTAATAATACAGTTAGTAAATATATAACTAGTAATAGAGGGGTAACTGAAAGTGCTTTATATGGTGAGAGAGAACCAATGTATACAATTGTTTTAAATCCAGCTCGTATTAAAGCTATAAGAGATTATAATGCAAAGCAAAGAGATGGTTATGGTGATTTTAATTTATCATGTAATAATGGTAGAGCTTGTATTAGTTCATTTATTCATGAGACTTTTAAAACCTACTTTACAGGTTGTGGTACTAACGCTAACTTCTATTATTGTGACAATCAGGATGGAATAACGAGGTGATGTTGTGAGAGAATCATTTTGGGGAATTATGATAGTAGGACTTGGATTAGTAGCAATCATTTTTATCTACTTTTTCCAGTCTGTGACTAATACTGATGAACATAACTATTATTTATTAAAAGAAACAACAGAAGCAGCAATGATTGATGCATTTGATATGCCAGCTTATAGAGAAAATGGTACAGTTCGAATTGATCGTGAAAAGTTTGTGGAAAACTTTACAAGACGATTTGCTGAAAATGCCAATCTTGCTAGAACTTATGTTGTAGAAATATATGATGTTAATGAAACACCACCTAAGGTAAGTATAAGGATTTCATCAACAGAAAAAACCAATTTAACAAATGAACTATTAGAGTTTGATATTGTAAATCGTTTAGATGCTATATTAGAAACGCCATATTAGGAAAGGATGAATATGTATGAATATGAATAATATAATCGTTTCAGTAAAAAAATTTTTTCAAAACAAAAATACTGTTACAATTTTAGGTGTAGTTGTAATAATCACATTGCTTTATTTTGGATACACCTCAACTATTAATAAGGCAACTAGCCCAGTTAGAATTCCAGTTGCTAAGCAAACTATTCAACCAAGAACACAAATTACAAGTGATATGGTAACAACAATTGATGTTCCATCAATAGCTGTAACTACTAATGCTATTCGTTATACATCACAAATTATTGGTAAATATACTAATATTAATGCAGTTATTCCTGCTGGTAGTATGTTTTATCAAGAAACATTAATTAAAAAAGAAGATTTACCTAATTCTGCTTTTGTTGAAGTAAAAGATGGTGAAGCAGTATATAACTTCCCAGTTGATCTAGAATCTACTTATGGAAATTCTATTATGCCAAATGATAATATTGATATCTATATGAAAGCTGAAAATGAAGCTGGTCAAGTTATGGTTGGAAGATTACTTAAAGATGTTAAAGTTTTAGCTGTAAAAGATTATCAAGGAAATCATGTTTTTGAAAATACAGAAGAAACAAGAACACCATCTTATTTAATCTTTGGATTAGAAGAAGTGAACTATATTTTACTTAGAAAAGCTAGCTATATGCGTACTTTTGGTGTAGAATTGTTCCCAGTTATTCATGGTGGTAGTGTTAATATTGAAGGTGCAACTGTAGTAGACACACAATTCCTTAAAGACTTTATTGAAGCTAATACAGTCACAATAGAAACAACTGTTGAGTAATATGCATGATAATATGTTTTCCCAAATTAATTTTGGGCCACTTAAAAGTTATTTAGAAAATGATGATATTACAGATATTTCCTATAGCAATGGTGGACAACTTTGGATAAAAACATTATCAAAGGGTTTATATCGCGTTGAAGAATCAGAAGTAAATGATCAATTTATGGAAAAGTTAGCTTTTCAATGTTCAAATGTTATGGGAAAAACCTTCAATATGGCGCATCCATTTCTTGATGCTGAAAGTACAGAGTTACGTCTTAACTTTGTTCATGATTCAATAGCTAGAAATGGTATAGCCGCAGTTTTACGTAAAACACCAGCTAAAATTAGATTAGAAAAAGATAAGATAATTAAAGATAAATATATTACTGTTGATATCCATGATCTTCTTGTTAAATGTGTTTTAGGACATTGCAATATTATTGTGTGTGGAGAAACAGGTAGTGGTAAAACAGAATTTGTTAAATATTTAGCTTCTAAAACTAGAGAAGATGAGAAAATTATAACAATCGAAGATACTTTAGAATTACACTTAGATAGAATTTTTCCACATCGTGATATTGTTGCAATGAAAACTAACAATGTTGCTTCCTACTCAGATGTGTTAGTAACATGTATGCGTCAAAATCCTAAATGGATATTGCTTTCTGAGGTTCGTAGTGCTGAGGCGGTTATGGCAGTACGTAATTCAATTTCTTCGGGTCACTATATTTTATCAACCATTCATGCTGATAAAGCTCAATCGATTCCTAACCGAATGTATAGTTTGCTTGAAACTAATCAAGATATTGATCAGTTTCTAAAGTCTATTTATCGTTATATTCAAATAGGAGTATATATAAGAGGTTATCAAGATAAAGTAACTAAAAAATTTGTTCGTGAAATAGGCGAAGTGACAGAATTTTATGTAACTAAGGATAATGATGCTGTTTATAATACAATTTATAAAAAAGGTATTGATGGTGATGTTACAAGAAATGAACCAAGTAGTTATTTAGTTGATTATTTAGAGTCACAAGGTGTTAAATTAGATACAAAATTGGAAGAAAAAAGTGAAATAAAAATAGACAAGCCTGAAATAATATTTGAGTAAAGGAGGAATTATATGACATTTTTAATTTTTGTACCCATTATTTTTATTATAGTCTTTGTTCTTATATATCGTAAAAATAATGGTGAAAGTGTTTATAAATATATAATTAAAAGTACTAATAGTTTATATGAAAAATATGCACCATATTCTTTTAAAGAAGTAAGATCTAAAGTAAAAGAATTAGGTCAAGAGTATACTAAACGTCAATATACATTACAGATAACTATTTTTGCTGTTGCTGCCGCAGTAGTTTCTTATCTATATTTTTACAATTTAGTAATCGCAATCATTTACTCACTTATTTCAGTTTTAGTAATACCTTATTTAACTTATTTAAGATGTAAAAGAATATATAGTGAATTTATTTTTGAACAAATTCAGGTTTATACAACTAACACTATTATGGAGTTTGCAACAACACAATCATTTGTAAAATCCTTAGAAGGTGTTCTTGAAAGTGGTGTTTTAGAAGATCCTGTTAAAAGAGATGTTCAAATAATGGTTGATTTGGCTTATGAAAATGGTACAATTAATGAATCAATTGCTTATATGAATTCTAAATATGATTATTATATTGTTAAAAATATGC
>CAOJZR010000035.1 GCA_948466105.1 uncultured Bacillota bacterium
GGTTTTATGTACTAATGCTTATTATCAACAGGTACAACAGGAACGAAAAAACAATTCAAACCTTACTAATGAACAAAAAATAAACATGTTAAAAAAAATGATTGATGCTTTAAATAATGAAGTAAATAATATTAAAAAGAATTTATAAAAAAAATAAACATATTTTTAAGTAGGTGATTATATGTATATAAAACAAATCATACAAGATAAAACCAAAATTGAAAATAAAATCATAGAATATCTATATATGTATGTTCTTAATGCATAAAATTAATGTCGCAGCTTATATTAGATTATCCAAAGAAGATAGTAAATATAAAGAAAGCGAATCAATTAAAAATCAAAGACAATTAATCAATGACTTTTTAAATAAACAACATTTACAATTGAAGGAAGAATATATAGATGATGGTTATAGTGGTACAACATTTGATAGACCAGGCTTTAATAGATTAATTAAGGATATAAAAGAAAAAAAGATAAATTGTGTTATTACAAAAGATCTATCAAGATTAGGTAGAGATTATATTCAGTGTGGAGCTTATATTGAAAATTTTTTTCCACAGCAAAAAGTAAGATATATTTCTATTTTAGATAATATTGATACTTTTAATAATGATATCAATAATGACATATTGCCTTTTAAAGCAGTATTTAATGATTTAGTAAGTAAAGATACTTCAAAAAAAATAAGATCTATTTTGAGAAATAAAAAAGAGCAAGGTCTTTTTTTAGGTTCTTCTACTTCATTTGGCTATAAAAAAAGTACAAAAGATAAGCATAAACTAATTATTGATAAGAAAGTAGCTTGGATTGTTAAAGAAATTTTTACTTTAGCTTTGAAAGGAAATAGTAATAATGATATTGCTAGAATTCTTAATGAAAGAAAAATTATAACTCCTAGTTTATATAAAAAAAACAAAGTCAATTATCATATTAAAAACAACTTATGGACAGCTAGTAGTGTTAATAATATCTTAAAAAATCCCATTTATACTGGGGATTTATTGCAAAACAAACAATCTAAACTAAGTTACAAATCTAAAAAACGTATTATATTAGATCAAAACTTGTGGATAAAAATAGAGAATACACATAAGCCAATTATATCTAAAGAAATATTTAAATTAGTAAATACTTCCCAAAATAAAGCTTTAAAAAAAAGACTTACTAAACTACTTTTAGAAAATCTGCTTTTTTGTAAAGAATGTGGTTGCCATATAGGTGTTAATTATAATAAAAAAACCAATACTTATTTTCTTATGTGTAATAACTATAAACGTAATTACAAGTTAAACCTATGCACATCTCATTATATGAATTATCAAAAATTAGAAGCTATTGTGATTGATTCTGTAATAAAATTAATAAACGATAATATAAATATAAATAACATAATCAATCATATAAATGCCTCTACCTTTAAAAATCAAAAACAAGATATACTTAATAAGCAAGAAACATTAGATAGATTCTTAAAAAAACTATACCTTGATAAATACAATAACATAATTGATGAAGGAACATATTTACAGCTAAAAGAAGATGTATTAAAAGAAAAAGAAAAATATACACAAACTAACTTAGTACCAGTTATCAACAAAGAATTTATTGAAAAAATTATTGTAAATATTCCTCGAGAATTGCTTTTTATTTTAATTGATAAAATATATATAAGTAAAGATAAACAAATCGAAATAATATATAAAATATAAAAGAGCTTAAAAGCTCTTTTATTCTACAACAATAAATGATGTAGCTATAGGTCTTGTTTGATGTTTACCATCACTATCAATAGGATCATTGATAAGTTCATTATTAATAACTAAAGCTGATGAAGTTCCACCATCTAAATTAGCAGCATTGTAAGCCCCATAATTAGTCATTATTTCAGTTAGATCAACCATGTCAGCTCCTGGCATAGATAGACGTCTACCATCAATTACAAGAAATAAGACAATACCATCTTTTCTTTGACCAATAGCAGTTCTTGGAGCAGTTCCCCAACCGCCATTTCCTTTGATGAAAGAAGGTGTACCGTTAACAATCAAAAAGGGCCCAAATTCTAAACCATCACGCATACCTTTTGCTAAAGCTTCTTCAGCACTACATTTGCTTAAGATAAGTTTATTATCTGTTGTAAATCCAATAAAGCCACCACCAACATTAGATTTTTTAAATGACCAAACGATTTTACCATCTTTTATAACTGAACCATGAGGAATACCTCCAGCACCACTAAGTGTTGGATCATAAAAACCACCACCATTAATTGCTACAACTGCATTGTTATTTTTAGCCATGGTTGTTAAATAGTTTCCTTTTTCACCTAAACGATTAGTAAGTGCAACTTTTACTTTAGATGGATCGTATATAGCTACTAAATAACCTTTATAGCCATTTCCTTTGATATCAATAAGTTTATATAAAGCGCCCTCTTCTCTAGTTAGCAGTTCTTTTTCATATTTATTCGCATAACTAGTATTACTAAAATCAGGAGTCTCAAAATCAATTAAATCAGTATTAGTATCTTCACCAGATTCAATGATGACATTTTTAGCTAAGACTTCATTAATTGTTTTATCACTGTAAAACCATGTTGCTAGATATTGATGGCTCATAGTTGTCATAGCAGTTGTGATTAGCCATTCACGAAATGTGCTAATTGGTCCATAAAGAATAAACAAACCAGTTGACATTCCTAAACTAAAAATACTTAAAAAAAGAGTTAAAAGTGCTTTTGTTTTCTTTTTCATACTACACCTCACTATTAGCATTGTATTTATCTAAAGGTGATTGATTATTGTTTATTGCCCAATTATTATATTCTTCTATTTTTTTATTAAAAATTTCTACATCACTTAAAAATGTTTTAGTAAGCGTATTATAGTTGTAATTAAAAGCTTCACATTTTTTATTAGTATTACTATTGTTATAGACTATTTGACAGTTATTAACTAAATTAGTAGAATTAGATTTAATATCATCTAGGACTTGTTCATAATTTTCTAAGTTATTTATAAGCATTACATAAACTTCTGAAAAGGTTTCATAAAAATTATTTTCATTTAGCGAAGTTAGAAATTTATTTCTAATCTCTTTGAAATCTTCTGTTTTATTACTAAATGCATTATATTCTTGATTTATTTGCTCTTGTTTTTTATTTAATTTTTGTTTATCTTTGTTAATGTTATTTATGAGAATAAAAATAATTGTAATTATACTTATTAAAAAAAGAATAAAACCAATAATTATAAAATAATATTTTTTTTTCATTTTACCACCACTTACTAATATAAAGTATATCATAAAAAATCAATTTGTGAATAAAAAAGTATATATTTTTTTTTATTCACACCTGCGGTTAAAATGATTTCTACATCAAGTCCTTCTTCTTTAAAATATCCAAGAGCATGAGCAACATATTGTGGTGCATAGAAAACACTATGTGTTACTTCTGCTACACTAACATAATGACAATTTATCAGTGTTAAAATAAATTGTTAAGTCTTTTCCATTTCCTAAAATGAGTGAAAAAACAGTTTTAATTAATTCTCTTTTTTCTTCTAAATCAAAATAGTTAAAAGCTTCAAAATAATTGGTTATAATATCATTAATGTCGATTTGACACTTAGGAGTGTTGTTTATATTAACCAGTTTTGTCATAATTATTTCTTTTTGTTTAGCTAAATTATCAAGTTGTTCAGTGATGATTTTAGTAATATTCTCATTAACAATCGGTAGTTTAGTTATTAAATCATTAATTTTTTTATCAATTTTAGCTAATTCCTGCGTTAATGCTTGTTGTTCTATAAATAATTGATCATTTTGTGTAAAGCTATAGTTATTAAGATATTTTTTGATTTTAAAAACAGGAACATTGAAATTTTTAATTTTGTCTAAAATTCGATTATCAATATCATGACCTTTGATATTTTGACATTTACATAGTGCCCTTTTGCTTTTTTCTTTTAATTCACATATATAAAAAAAATTGGTATTATTTTCTTCCCTTTTAGTTACTTTAGGACGCATATAACTATGACATAATTCACACTTTATAAGTCCAGATAATAAACTGTTAACTTGTTTATTGCGATAAACATTGCGTTTAGTAAAACTTTTTTTATGTAAAATATCTTGAACTTTTATCCAATTTTTACCATTAATAATACCCTGATGCTCACCTATAGCAATAACCCATTTATCAATAGTATTTATAATATTTCTTCTTTTACCATCTCTTTTTTTCATTTGGTTTTTTTTATTATAGTCAATTAATCCAATTTTAACATTAAATGTTTTATAGTTATCATAAATTGTATTGTGAACTTGACTAATAAAATTTTTAATATCTGTATCAGCTTTACAATAAACGATATTTTTTAGTATTTCACTAATAGAAAACCTAGTGAAATTTTTGTTAGTTCTTGTTTTAATATGATTTTTATTTAAATAATCCTCTACTTTAGTTAAACTTTTATAGTTTAAATATTTTGAATATATTAGTTCAACTATTTTTATATCTTCAGTTATATCTAAAGCATATAAACTCTTTTTTTTACCATCAATAGTAATACTTTCTTTTTTATTTGATTTATACCCAAGAGGAGTATTACCTCCTAACCATCTGCCTGTTTTGGCAAGTTCAAACATATTATCCTTAATTCTTTCTGCAATAGTATCACGTTCTAATTGCGCAAATACAGATGAAATCATAAGCATCGCATTACCCATTGGTGTTGTGGTATCAAAGTTTTCTGTAATAGAAATAAAATTGATATTCAATGTGTTTAATTTGTCTTTTAATTCACAAAAATCAAGGACATTACGACTGATTCGGTCTAAACGATAAACTACAAGCATTCTGTAGTTACCCTCTTCAAAGCAATCTAGCATTTTTTTAAGTTGTGGTCGATTAGTATTTGCGCCAGTAAAGCCCTCATCTTCAAAAACAACAATTTGCTTTTTTATTGATTGACCATATTTCATAATAAGGTAATTTGTGCATAACTCAACTTGGTTTCCAATGCTTTCACCTTTACCTGTATATTTTGATTTTCTTGTGTATATAGCAATTAATTTGTCGATAGAAAATCCCTCCCTTTTTTTAATTTTCTGTTTTTTTAAAATATTATTAAAATAGGAGGTATATTATGATTGTTGAAAAAAAAATAAATCAATTAAAAGAAAGAGAACTTTTACAAGATAGGGTAGCTTTTTTTAAATCAAAACTTATTTTAAAATATATTGATAGTTTAAGTATAAGTGATGTAGAAAAAAAGAAACTTCTTAATGATCTTATAAAAAAATTAGAGGAAAATGGTACTAAAAATTTTTGAAAACAGTGTTTATATAAACTACTAAAAAAATAAGTAAAGAGCTAAATTTATGCTCTTTTTTGTTTTTTTAAAAGAAATGTAAAATAAAAATCATTGCCTTGACTATGGTTTTAATATTTATTATAATCAATATATAATAAAAGGAGAAATGACATGGGTATAGGATTAAGTAACAATGCAGTTATGTTTATTGTATCAATAGTTTTCTTAATTGTATTAATAATAATTATTAAGCCAACCAAAGCCTCAATTAAAGAACGTTATCGTGAAAAACTCTTCTCGTCTCTTACTAAAGCCAGTGATACTATTTATCTAATGTGTGATCATAAAAAAAGGCAATTAATTTACATAACCGACAATATATATAATGTTTTAGGTTTAAAAGATATTGAAAAAGAAAAAACACCAGAACAAATAGTAGATGAAATTTTTAAAGCACCAATTGTTCAAAATGAAATGCAAAATTGGAATGGAAAAGAAGAATATGTTACACAGATGTTTTCTTATAATAATCCTTTATATCATCATACAAGATGGATAAGAGTTAAAATCTATCCCTTTCGTGAAAAAAAGCAAAATTATGACATTATTTTAATATATGATGCTACTAAAGAACATGACCAGCAACATCTTCTTGTAACCCAAGCTAAAAATATTAAAGCACGTGAACAACAATTGAATCAAATAACTAATATTTCTTATGATTTTGAAATAAATGTAAATGTTCAAACAAAAGAAATGACATATCATCGGTTAAAGAATGATTTAACTTATTTTGGTACTGATTTTAGTGGTAATTTTGAAATTTTGTTTAAAGACATAATTGATAAATATGTGGATAAGGATGATAGAGCTCCAATACTAGAACAATTTTCCATTTCTAACTTTCAAAAATTAGCTGAAGAAAATAATCTAGATCCTATCTCAATTCGTTATCGCCTGATTAGTGAAGATACTACTTGGCTTGAAAGTACAGCTTTCTTTACTATAGATAAAGGCGAATTATTAGTGACGATTTTAACAAAAAATGTAACTGAAAATGCAGAATATATGCGCAGACAAAATATACTTTTGCAAAATGCTTTAACAGAAGCTAAAAAAGCTAATGATGCTAAATCAGAATTTTTAGCTACAGTGTCACATGAAATTAGGATTCCTATGAACGCTATTATTGGACTTAGTCAATCAGCTTTAAATGAAGAT
>CAOJZR010000036.1 GCA_948466105.1 uncultured Bacillota bacterium
AAAACGTCATTAAGACGTTTTAATTTTAAGAATTTGTGTAAAAACTTGGCCATTAACTTGTCGTTCGTTTTCTAAGTATCTATTTTGCTCAAGAATTTCTTTTACCATAGTAAGACCATAGCCATGACCATTTGCTTTAGTTGTATATTTTATTTCATCTATTTTATCATCTTCTATATGTCCTTTATAGTTATTAGAAATCTTTACACATAAATATCCTTCATCTAAATAAAGTTTTATCCCAATTTCTCTTTTATCTAAGTTCTCAACTGCTTCAATAGCATTATCTAAATAGACTCCTACTATCTTACATATATCTAACATAACCTTTTCTCCTAATTTAAGAAGACTAACTCTACGTACTTGATTATCTACCTTAAAGTCAAATTGAATGTCCTTATCTTTCATTGTCGCTAATTTGGCATATATAATCGCTCTTAAGCCTCCTTCTGGAATAGCACTTGTCTTATACATAAGATTTTCATTATACATCAATTTATCATTTACAACACTATCTATAAACTTCGAAATATTTTCTTCTTTTTTTAATAACATAGCTTGTATAGTTTGCAAGGTATTTTTATTTTCATGATTACTAATACGATAGCGATCCATCATTTCTTCATATTCATGTAAACTAGATAATGTACTATTATATTTACCATATATTTCTTGATAGGTGTGTTTAATGCTTATAAATCTAAAAATAATAAATGAATATATAACTATTAATAAGGCATTTAATATAAGTAGGTTAGGTAATGATATTTTAGCATATGAAGCCATTAATAAAAAATTAATAGTTAAAATAACAATTGTTAGTAAAACAAAGACTTCATATTTCTTTATATTATTGATTGTGTCTAATAATATTTCTGATAACTTTCTAAAAAAATTAAATCTTATTAGGATAATGGCTATAATACCAATAGTGATATTAGATAATACATCTCCTATTACTCGGTTAACAACATTGTCTGTAGGTATTAATATAAATAATCCAATAGCATATATCATTTCAGCTAGTATCATTATAATTTCATATGTAACAGTTGTTGCAATAGATGTATTCAAATCTTTTCTAAATAAATACCAGTTGATCGGTATCAACATTAATATAATTGATAAGATTCTAAGCTCATTTATTATAAATGCATAATTTAGCGTTGTTACTGTTACTAACATCAGAAAATAAAAATATATGCTTCTTTCTTTAAATTCTATCTTATTATTATAGATTTTATGCATTATATAAATATTTACAATTGATATTATAAGAGAACTTAAAAATACATTTTTAAGTAACTCTAACACTAAATCAACTCCTTTTTATATCTTTTTGATAATAAATCTATTACTTCGCCATTATCAAATGTTATCTCTCCTTTTTGCTTATTTATGGCTACAACTCGGTTTTTATTTACAAAGCAAGCACGATGTGTTTTTATAAAGCGTTCGTCTAAAAGTTCAATTAATGTATTTAAGGGTTTATATGATTTAAATTCACTATAATCTGTTTTTATTATACTTTTTCTTTCAATACTATCTCTTGTTATATACATGATGTCATCTGCACTTATGGTATATAATATACCACCTTCTTCAAATCTTAAGATTCTTTTTTCGTTCGCACATTGTAATGCTAATTTTATTGATGATATTAGTCTGTTTTCACAATCATCGAATTTGTTAATAAAAGACAAAAATAAAAGTTCATTTTTTAGAACTATGCTTCCCAATTCTTCATGTCCTGTTAGGAATATTATGACACTTTGGATATCAAACTTTCTTATTTGCCTTGCTATATCAATTCCTGATAGTGATGGTGTTTCTATATCTAAAATATAGATTTTAAAACCCATCTTTTTGTTTATCATTTCTAAAAATTTCTTATTATAATCACTAAACATATAAGTTTTATATCGAAGTTTGTTTTTCATCATATACGTTGTGATTATTTCTTCTACTTTTTTTCTTATTAATGCATTATCATCACAGACTATATAATTCACCATTATCTACACCTCAAATATTTGCTTGTTGCGAACCATTTTATATTACCATATTTTGCCCTTTTTCGCAAGTATATTGTCGTATTTTTTTGTATTTTTTCTTTTTTAAAGACAAAAAAAGCTATAAATAACATATAGCTAATTTATACACCACCTATCATACCTTTTTTTCGCAAATACAACTTTCTAAGAAAA
The DNA here is from genome assembly GCA_948466105.1 of uncultured Bacillota bacterium. Classification (GTDB taxonomy): domain Bacteria; phylum Bacillota_I; class Bacilli_A; order RF39; family UBA660; genus CAOJZR01. Next base: position 2,208 of record CAOJZR010000036.1, read on the forward strand.
TCAATTGGAATAACTGTCGCAGCTAAAATTATCATAATTTGAAATTCATAGAAAGTTAGTCCAAAAGTCCTAAAAATATCACCACCAAAATAAAGTAAGATAATTTGAACAACAGCTATGAAAGCAATGATAATTAAAAAAACTTTATTTTTTAATATATTGGCTATTAAATTTAATCTATTGGTTCGAGCATTAAAACAATTAAATATACTCATAAAAATAAACAAACCAAAAAAAGCAGTCATTAGATAACGGTTAGTGTTATCATGGCGGTATAAGACCTTAAATATTGGAAGTTTTAAAAACAGAATACATAAAAGTGATGAATAAATACCTGTGAAAAGAATTTGACCAATCATATATCTGTTGATAATTGGTTCATCTTTCTTTTTAGGAAATTCATCCATATATTCCATAATAGGTGGTTCAAAGGAAAAGGCTAATCCAGCTAAAGTATCCATTATCATATTTATCCACAACATTTGAATAACTGTTACAGGCGTTTGCACACCAATAAATGGACCTATTATAGATAAACTAACAGCACATATATTTACTGTAAGCTGAAAAATAATAAATTTTCTAATACTTTTAAAAATAGTTCGGCCAAATAGAATTGCTTTTGTAATTGACATAAAATTATCATCTAAAATAACTATATCACTTGCTTCTTTAGCCACTTCTGTACCACTACCCATTGCAAAACCAACATCGGCTTTTTTTAAAGCAGGTGCATCATTAACGCCATCGCCTGTCATCCCAACTACTAAGCCCATTTCTTGTGATAAACGTACTAGTCTACTTTTATCTTGTGGTAAGCTACGAGCCAAAACATTTAACTTTGGTAATATTTTTTTTACTTCTGCATCATTCATTTCATTTAATTCTTTTGATGTTAATAATAGTCCATCTTTTTTTAAAAGACCTATCTCTCTAGCTATTGATGAGGCTGTATCAATATTATCTCCAGTTATCATAATCGTTTTGATATGAGCTTTTTCAACTATTTTTATACCTTCCTTAGCTTCTTTTCGAATATCATCTTTAATGCAGGCCATTCCTAAAAAAGTTAAATCTTCTATTTTATTTATATTATTTTCATAAGTTGCAAAAGCTAAAACACGTTCTCCATTTTTAGTATACATTTCCTGTCTATTTTCTAATATATTTACATTTAAAAGTGGCCTTTTTTGTGCGGTATTATCATAATAATATTTACATTTTTTTAATATTACTTCTGGTGCACCTTTGATTAAATTAATCTCTTTACCATTGTATTTTGTTTTAGTTACAGAATACTTATTTTTACTATTAAAAGGAAGCTCTTCTAGCTTATCAATATTTTGTGTGGGTTTGAAAAATTTAAGCAAAGCTCGATCTGTTATATTTCCACCTATAACTTTTTCTTTATCATTATATACACTGATATTATTACATACAAAAGATAGTTTTGTTAAATCATATAATTTTGTTGTGGATAAATCTTTTTCTCTTTTATATTCTATATTACTATATGGTACAAACTTTGTGACTTCTAGTTTTCCTTTGGTTAGAGTACCTGTCTTATCAGTAAATAGAATATTTATACTTCCAGCGGTCTCAATACCAACCAATTTTCTGACTAAAACATTATTTTTAAGCATTCTTTTCATATTAGAAGACAGAACTAGTGTTATCATCATCGGTAGGCCTTCTGTTTGTTTCTCTTTATGACTACAGCTTGGGTATTAAAAAATTCAACTCGTTAAAGTTAAAATGGATATCAATTTGTTTATCTTTATGAATTGCAATATAATCTATTAAATTTATAAGCATTTCACGTGTTAAAATTTTAGACATGATTAAATTATTAATTATATTTTCCACATCTTTATTGGTTAATATTTTAGCTTGGGTTTTTTCCACAGCTTTTTGAAATTTACTTTTTTCTTTTTCTTTTTTACCAATTTGCTCCTTTAAATTAGTACTTACTCTAATATACATTTCTTCTGATATTTTGTTTTCTAATTTGTCTATATACATTTTATCTAAATTACTAGTTATATTAGTAATTTCTTGATCTAATGTAGCAATTATTTCAGATATGTCTTTTTTATGGCTTTTACTGCGGCATCTAGGCATAATTCTCTTTGCTAATGCGTTTATATCTATATTAGTCTTAATAGCCTCTATAATGGCTTCTATGACGTTTTTCTCTAGCATATCATAATTGAAAGCATGAGAGGTACAAAGTTGCTCTTTTGAATGCATTCGATAGTAATTGCAAACTATATAAGTACGATTATCGCTTTTTCTAGGCTGACATATAGTTATTTTGTGCTGACATTCAAAACAATATAAAAGACCATCTAATAGACGTTTTTCTTTTTTCTTAGAATTTTTTACTATTTTTTTCAGTATAGTTTGGACATTATTAAAATCCTCTTTACTTATTATTGCTTCATGAGTATTAGGAACAATTACCCATTTATCTCTTGAATTATAAACAATTTTTTTTATCTTATAATTTAATTTGCTACGTCTATTTTGTACTAAATCACCTGTATATAATTCATTGGTTAAAATCGTTTTTATAGTTTTGGTATTCCATATTCCTTTTTGAGAATATGTATTTGGTTTATTTATTTTTCTTATCATTGATGGTGTTTCAATTTTATTATCTATTAAATATTCTTTAATTGCATATGTACTCATTCCTTGTTTAGCAAGAGAAAATATTTTTTTTACGATTTTGGCTTCTTTGGGATTAGGTATAAGATGATTTTTATTATCTTGTTCTTGCATATATCCAAAAGGAGGACAACCTCCTACCCATTTACCATCTCTTTGTTTTGTATGGAGTGAAGCTCTAATTTTTTTGGATATATCTTTAGCATAATAATCATTCATAATAGCTTTAAAAGGCGCTATATCATTATTAGTATTATCTAGTGCTGTATCTATATTATCAGTTAGAGCTAAGTATCTAATACTATGTGATGGAAAATATTTTTCAATAAATTCACCTGTTCCTATATAGTCTCTTCCTAAACGTGACAGATCTTTGGTAATAACCATATTTATTTTGCCTGCTTCGATATCATTTAACATTCTTTGAAATTCAGGACGATCAAAATTAGTACCACTAAAACCATCATCAATATATAAATCATATAAATTATAATTATTCTCTTTTATATATCTAAGCAACAGACTTTGTTGATTGGTTATGCTTTCACTTTCTCCAATTTTTTCATCTTCTTTAGATAATCTTATATAGGCTGCAACTTGGTAATTATTATTAGTTAATATAGACATACTATTAATCAACCTCTAAAAAATTGCTTTCATTATTTAATATATTTTTTACATAGTTTTCAATAATGGTTTCAATAATAGTTGGAAATTTAATAGTGGTGTCTTTAAAGAAAAAATGACAAGAGAAATTTTTTTTCATATCTTTCACCTCAATTAAATTTATTAAGGTTTATCTTTTTTAATTCGTTGATACAATCGACTTTTTATGAAAAAAAATCTAGTTTTAACTAGATTTTCTTAGTATAGACATGTGATGGTTCAAAAGTAACATCTACATTATATATTTGCTTAAAGGCAAGTAAAGATTTTTTATATGCTTTATAAGCAGTAATCTGTTCCTCAATAGTAATATTTTCTGAATCTTGTATATTATCTTGATTAAAATCTTGCTCTTGATTTGGATCAAATTCCTGATTTTGATCAACTTCCTCTAAAGGTGGCAATTCACTTTCTTCACCATCTTCAACCCCAACATTATTTTGATTCTCATCATCTGTAGTTCCAGATTGAACTTTATCACCTTCTGGATCTGGTTTGGTTGGCTTATCAGAATTATCTGGCTGTTGCTCATTATTGTTTCCTCCTGAGCTGTTTGAACCACCTCCACTTGGAAAGGATGGTGAACTATTATCATTATTAATTGTTTTTATATTAGAAATTAATACTCTAACAGTTTGGGCATTTCCTGCAATATCATATACTGTTACATCTTGTTCAACATTATATGTATATACTTTATACATTGACATGCCATCTTTTGATAGTGTCCAGCCAGCTTTAGGTTGTAATTTTTCATTGGCCTTAATTGTTACTGTAACCTGTTCTACTGCATTTTGTGTTTCGCTATAAATTACTTCTGGTTTTTGGAAACTTCTATCAATATTATAATCAATCTTTACTTTTACTAATTGACTATTTCCTGCGATATCATATACTCTTATATTTTGTTCAACATTATTTGTGTATACTTTATACATTGACATGCCATCACTAGCTAATGTCCAGCCAGCTACTGCTTGCATTTTTTCATTTGCTGTGA
>CAOJZR010000037.1 GCA_948466105.1 uncultured Bacillota bacterium
TAAATAATAAAACATCATACTCTTTATTTATAAAATTTAACATTACATTTTCTAATGTCACTTTATCCATTTGGCCATGTGCTATTACAATTTTAGCATCAGGTGCTAATTTTTGAATTTCCTCTTTTTTTCTCAACATATTTTCTATATTATTATATAGTACAAATACTTGTCCATTTCGTGATAATTCTTTATAAATAGCATCTTTTATTATTTGTTTATTATATTGTAAAACATAAGTTTGAATAGGATATCTATTTACAGGTGGCGTTTCTATTAAAGACAAATTTCTAATTCCTGCCATAGACATCTGTAATGTTCTTGGAATAGGAGTTGCTGATAAAGTTAAAACGTCGACATTGTTTTTGTATTCTTTTATTTTTTCTTTATGTTTAACACCAAATCGTTGTTCCTCATCTATAACAAGTAGTCCTAAATCTTTGAATTTAATATCTTGACTTAAAAGACGATGCGTACCTATTATTATATCAATTTTTCCCTCTTTCAATCTATTTATAATATCTGTTTTCTTCTTACCAGTAACGAACCGATTTAACAAAGCTATATTGACAGGAAAAGATCTAAAGCGTTCTAAAGCATTTTGAAAGTGTTGATTAGATAAAATTGTTGTTGGACAAAGAAAAGCAACTTGCTTATTATCCATTATGGCTTTAAACATTGCTCTAAAAGCAACTTCGGTTTTACCATATCCAACATCACCGCAAAGCAAACGATCCATTGGTCTTTTACTTTCCATATCTTTTTTAATCTCTTCCACTACTTTTAATTGATCTAAAGTTTCAACATAAGCAAAATCCTTCTCAAAAGCTAACTGTTCATTAGTATCACAAGAAAAAGCATAACCTTCTTGTGCTTCTCTTTTCGCATATAATTCAAGTAATGATGAAGCTATATTTTCTATTTTTTTCTTTACTCTAAGCTTTGTTTTTTCCCATTCAGTACTATTTAAGCTGTTTATTTTAGGAACACTAGTTCCATTACTAGAATATTTACTTATTAAATCAATTTTTTCAACTGGTATATATAATTTATCTTCACCACGATATTTTAATTGTAAATAATCTCGTTTTAAACCATTTTTTACTAATGTCTTAATTCCTACATATTGACCAATACCATATTTATAATGAACAATGTAATCTCCATTTTGTAACTTAGAAATATCTTTTATTTTACTTCCCATTTTAAAATTGGTTTTATAAACTGAATTACTATCATTTTTATTAAATATTTCTTTTTCACTTATAACAACATAATTGTTATATACAAAACCATTAGTTATTTTTTTTATAATAATATTAATTTTACTGTCAACTATATGTTCTATGTCTGTTAAAATAAGATCATTACTTTGCAAATTATCTATTATGCGATTAGCTTTATAACGATCACTAACACAAATAATTACATTCTGTTGCTTTTCTAAATAATTTTTCAAACGTAAAATTATTTCTTCTCTATTTCCTATAAAGGGTTGAATTTCAAAGGAGGAAAAAGTTAATGTTTCTTCTACATCAATATCATTTTCAAGAAAGTTAGCAAAATATAAGCTATCACCTATTTTAATATCTGTAAATTTGTGCATATACTTTGTTTTAGGATCTAAATCTAGGCTTATATTATAGTTAAATATTTCTTCTTCTAAATTTTTATAACTTGTTTGCATATAACTATACTCATTAAAACAAATGATTGTTTCTTTTAGGTAATCATTAATTGCTTTAGGTTTTATATAAACATCTAAATTTTTTTGTTTTCGCTCTTCAAATGCTACTGCATCAATATTATCTATTAAAAACTCTGTATTAGGGAGAATGCTCACTGTGTCAATTTCTTTTATTGTTCTTTGATTTTCCACATCAAAAATTCTAATAGAATCAATTTCATCGCCCCAAAATTCTATTCTAATTGGATTTTCATAACTAATAGGAAAAATATCCACAATAAAACCTCTTAGAGCAAATTCTCCTGTTTTATTCACAATTTCTTCACGTATATAACCTGTATTTAATAAAAAAGCTTTTATATCTTTAAGTGATATATTACTACCTTTTTGTATTTTTAAAATATAGTTATTAAATATCTTTATATCTGGTAAATAGCGCAAATAACCCATTAGATTGGTAATAACTATTTTTTTATTATCATTTATGATTGCGGCTATTGTCTCAATTCTAGTTGTCTTAAATTCTGGACTTATAGCTAAAGCTTCACTTGTTAAAAAATCATCCATGGGGAAAAGAAAAACATCATTTGTATAATTTTTTAAACTTACAAAAAATTGATTTGCTTCGTATATATTAGTACATACAACTAAAACACCTCTATTATACTTAATAAAAGTGTTATAAATAAAAAGAGTTTTTAATTCTGGTGTTAATCCAATATTTTTAGAATTTAATATTACCTCTGGTAAATTTAAAAAATCCATAAATCCTCCTTTTATAAAAAAGCTTAAATCATTTAATATTATACTTATTCATTAAATTATTAAAACTTAATAACATATAATCTTCAAATATTTGAGGCATTTTATTTATGATTATATCAATTTTTTCTTGTTCTATCTTTGGAATTTTAGTAAGAACATAATTTTTAGTATCAACATTTTTATTATTTGATATACCTATCTTTATTCGCTTATATACATTTGTATGAAAATTAGCTTCAATATTTTTTAAACCATTATGACCACCACTGCTGCCTTTATATTTAAGTTTCATTTTTCCACATTCCAAATCCAAATCATCATGAATAATTAAAACATCATCTAGATTTATTTTATAAAAATCAACATATTTTTTTATTACATCACCTGATAAATTTATAAATAATTGTGGCTTCATTAAAATAATTTTTTCGCCCTTTATCATGACATCTACATATAGTCCATCCATTTTTTTATTGTTAATACTTACATTTAAATGTCTTGCTATTTCATCTATGGCCATAAATCCAACATTATGTCTTGTATGTTCATATGTCTTTCCAATATTTCCAAGACCCACTATTAATTTCATATATCCCCCTTATGGTAAATTTTATAAACTTCGCTTTTGGATATACCTCTTTGTTTTGCTACTTCTTTTATTGCTTCTTTTACACTCATATTATTTATTATAAAATTTTCAATATGTTCCTCTATTGTTAAATCCAAAAAAGTATTTTGTTTTTTTTCAACATCAATAACGATAACAAACTCCCCCTTTGGATTATCTAGTTGTGTTTTTACATAACTTGTTTGACCACGATATATTTCTTCAAACTTTTTACTTATCTCACGTGATACAGCAATTTTAGGATTTTCTAATATAGTCTCAATATTATTCAAAGTTTTATTTAATCTATGTGGCGATTCGTATATGATGGTTGTTATTCCCATTTCTTTTATCTGTTGTAATTCTTTCTTTCGTTTTTCCTCTTTACTATTTAAAAAACCATAAAAAATAAAAGGCTGTGGTTTAATATCTGAAGTAATTAACGCAGGTATTAATGCGGTTGGCCCAGGTAAAGCTATTACATTGAAATTGTTTTCGATAGCTTTTTTAACTAAAATATATCCTGGATCACTTATAACTGGTGTTCCCCTATCCGTAGTAAGACCTATATTATATCCTTTTCTTAAATAATCAAGCATTATATCAATATTTTTTTCTTCATTATATTGATGACTAGATATAAGTTTTTTTTTGATTTCTAAATGATTTAAGAGTTGTCCTGTTACACGAGTATCTTCAGTAAAAATAACTTCCACTAAAGATAAGGTTTTAACTGCACGCAATGTTATATCATCCATGTTGCCTATAGGTGTTGGAATTAAATATAAACTTGGTGTATTATCATAACTTTTTTGACTCATGATATCATCCTTTACTAAAATATTTTTTTATTTCATCTGTATAAGTTCCATCCTTGTTATGGGCATAAAGTGGAAATTCAACCTTTAAGCCTGGCAACCCATTTTTACTTCCCTCTATCAACACTATATTAGCATTTTTTTCTTTCTTAGGATAAACAAACTGAATTCTTTTGGGTTCTATATTATTCTTTTTCATAGCTACAATTATATCTATTAAACGCTCAGGACGATGAACAAGAGCAATTACTCCATTATTTTTTAATAACTTTTTACTTATATGCATTATTTGATCTAAATTTAAATAGATTTCATGTCTTGCATATGTTTTATATTCTAATTTATTTAAATTAGATGTTTCAATATATTTAAAAAATGGAGGGTTACAGATAATAGCATCAAAACTATCTGTTGGCATTTGTTTAACATAGTCATTTATATCTGCATTTATAATATCTATTTGATTTTGTAAATTATTAATTAAAACTGATTTGCTTGCTAAAAGCGAAGCTTCTTTTTGTAATTCTACACCTATTATACGAGCTTTAGTCCTAGTTGTTAAAATCAAACTTCCTGGAGCATTTCCGCAACCTATATCTAAAATTTTTTTTGCTTTACTATTTATTGTTACAAAATTAGGAAGTAAAATAGAGTCTAGGGAAAAATTAAACATATCTGTATTTTGTACTATTTTAAGTTTTTCATAGCCAAATAAATAATTAATTACTTCCAATGGATACCTCTATAACTTCATTTGTTGTTGTCGTTATATAATATTTTTGTTTTAAAATATCAACATTAGTTACTATACCCTCATATATATCTGTCTTAATTCTTTTACCTATATTCGGCAGCTTTTTCTTACATTCTTTATAACATTCATCTTCGTATCGTAAACAACATAATAAACGACCACAAACACCATTTATTTTAGTAGGATTAAGAGAAATATTTTGATTTTTTGCCATGTTGATAGACACTGAATCCAGATCTTTTAAAAAGGTAGAACAACAAAGAGCCTTTCCACAAAAACCACATCCACCTACATCTTTAGCTTTATCCCTAGCACCAACTTGTCTTAACTCTATTCTTGTTTTATATATACTTGCTAAAGTTTTAACTAAATTCCTAAAATCTATTCGTGAATCTGATAAAAAATGAAATAATAATTGATCCCTATCAAAGGTATAACTAGCATCTATTATTTGCATATTCAATTTGCTATCTTTTACTAGCTTACGGCATTTTATTAGAGCTTGTTTAGCGTCTTTTAAATTTCTTTGATAATTACGATAATCTTCTTTAGAAGCAATTCTAATAACTTGCTTTAATGGAATTTGAATTTTTTCAACATCAATATTAGGAGAATCAATCGCAACTTTACCAAACTCAAGTCCTCGCTCAGTTTTTACTATTACAGTTACATTTTTTTTTAGTGTATAACCATTGGTATCAAAATAATAAACTTGTCCATTCTCTTTAAATGATACACCTACTATATTATTCAATTTCTTCACCACCTATAAAATCCAGAAGCAACTTATCAATTAATAAACTACTATTCATATTTAAACCTATTTTGCTTTTTATGTCAATCAACACGGATAACTTATAAATAATTTTATTTACACTATTATTTTGCATTATATCTTTAATAAGATTACCTTCATTAATAAACACTTCTATATTTCTATTTAGAAGACTATTTAATACATCTTTATAAAATAATATCATTATATTTAATGCATATGTTATAGTTTTTTTATCTGTAAAAAAATTATGCCATAACTTCTTAGTAAATAAAAGAGTATTTTGATGATTTTTCTCATAATACTTTATAAATTCAATTATAGCTGTAATATTGTTATTATCATTATTTAAAAATTCCTCTAACTCTTCTTTATTATTATACATGTTAATAGCTATTTTAACTAATTGTTGATCAAATTCTTTATATATTTGTAATTCTGTTTCATTAATTTTAGCAAAAGGAACAACTTGACATCTAGATACTATTGTACCAAGTAAACTATATATATTATTAGTTATGAGAATTGCAATAATATTATCCTCTGGTTCTTCTATAAATTTTAAAAGAGAATTAGAAGCTGAAGCATTTAAATATTCAGCACTATTTATTATATATATTTTTTTACTATTGAAAATAGCTTTTTTAGTAAACTCTTGTTGTAATTGTTCTAATTGTTCTTTTTTTATAACTAAATTTTCATGATTTATAACTTTAAATTCTTCAAAATTATTTGTATCTATCTGTTTAATTATATTAGAAATGATATTTGCATCATTTTTTTCATCATAATCAACGCAAAAAAGAGCTTTAGCAAAAGCTACTGCCATATCAAAAGTTCTTGGATAATCATTAGCTTCAAATAAATAAGCATGACTTATTTTATTTTTATTAATGGCATTACTAAGAATTTTATATGGAACAAGTTGGGAATTTTTAAAATCTTCAAGC
>CAOJZR010000038.1 GCA_948466105.1 uncultured Bacillota bacterium
ATTTAAGATTTGTAATGCACGTGAAGATGCATTAAATTCAACAGGTAAAGTTACTAATTGAAAAAACAACGTTGCTAATACCATAATAATACCTATTTTTAAATAACTTGTTAAACTTATCAAAATAGAAAAACCAGCCACTAAATAACCCATATAGGTAATAAAATTAACAATAGGCACAATAGCGCTTCTAAAGTTAAATAAAGCATAGCCCTCTTTATCTTGAATAGCATGACCAACTTCATGCGCAGCCACACTAATAGAAGCTATACTAGTGTCATGAAACACACTAGTTGAAAGTCTAATAACTTTACGTTGTGGATCATAATGATCTGTTAAATTGCCTTTTACCTCTACAATATGAATGTCATTTAGATTGTAAGCATCAAGAATTTTTCTAGCCACTTCTTGACCAGATAATTGATGACTATTATCTATACTACGATATTTATTATAACTTGCTGTAATTCTAAGTTGAGCAATCAAAACAATAATAAACCCAACAATAGCTAAGATAACTGTTAAAAAATTTTCAAGTCCATATAACAATATATCACTTCCTTATTTCAAATTCTGTTGTTTCTTTTGTATCTTTTATATAAATATGTTGTGCTTCTAATTCTTCTCTTATTTTATCTGCCAAAGCATAATCCTTATTTTCCTTAGCTATTTTTCTTTCAGCAAGCTTTGCCTTAATATAAGCATTTAAATCATCATCAATCTCTACTTCATCTAATAACCCAAGTGATAAAACCTCATCCATTTTTAAAATTATTTGCAGTTTAGTATTATTATTAACACTATCTTTTAAAACATCATACAAAATAGTTAAAGCAGATGAAGTATTTAAATCATTTGCTAGTGCGGCTGTGAAACTATCAATATACTGTTTATATATATTACTATCTAGTAAACCAGTATTATTATTCTTAATTTCCTTTACTTTATTCTTCAATTTTAGATAAGCATTTTGAGCATGATTTAGTGCTTTTTCTGTAAATACTAACTGTTTACGATAATGACTCTGTAAACAAAACAAACGATAAACAAGCGGATTATAACCTTTAGTTTCTAATGAAGCTAAGGTTAAAAAAGTGCCTTTTGATTTACTCATTTTACCAGTTTGATCATTCAAAAATTCCATATGCACCCAATAGTTACACCATTTATGATTCACAAAACATTCACTTTGAGCTATCTCATTAGTATGATGTGGGAAAACAGCGTCAATCGCACCACAATGAATGTCCAATTTTTCACCTAAATTTTTCAAAGCAATTGCTGAACATTCAATATGCCAGCCTGGATATCCCAGCCCAAAAGGTGAATCCCATTTTAATTCTTGATTATCAAATTTAGAATTAGTAAACCATAGCCCAAAGTCAAAGGGATTTCTTTTATTATTATCAACTTCAACATTTTCTCTTACAGCAATTGACAAATCATTTTGGTTCAATCCAGATAACTTATAATAATCTTGATACTTTGATGTATCAAAATAGACATTCCCATTACTTAAATAAGCAATATCTTTTTGAATTAAATCCTCAATTATTTTTATATATTCTTGGATATTATCTGTTGCTTTAGAAATAATTTCTGGTTTTTTTATATTTAACTTAGCTAAATCTTGCATAAATGCATCAGTATAAAATTCCGCAATTTGTAAAGCCGATTTTTGTTCCTTTTGTGCTGCCACTTGCATTTTATCATCGCCATCATCACCATCACCTACTAAGTGGCCAACATCAGTTATATTCATACATCTTTTAACATTATAGCCTAATAAAATAAGTGTTTTTTCTAAAATATCCTCTGATATATAAGTCCTTAAATTACCTATATGTGCATAATTGTAAACAGTTGGACCACAAGTATACATTGTCACACATTCATTATTATTTGGAATAAATTCTTCTATTTTCTTATTTAAAGTATTATATATTCTCATTTTATCTACTCCCTATTTAATTATATCATTTATAGATAGTATATGCAAATGAGTTATCTTTGCCTAATTAACATCAAAAAAAAGCTTAATTAAGCTTTTTTACATCTATCTTAAAATTTAATTAATCCCTCAAAATAAAAAGGAATAAATTATTCCCTTTAATTTTTATAAGCTTTTATTTTACTTTTACTTTATCTTTATTCACAACACAACCATTAATAGCAGATACAATAGGTGCTGAAGAATCATCACACATCTTTTGAAGAGAAGCAACTAAATCATCTAAATTAGCTTGACCTCTTTCTTCTTCGCTTAATATCTTATCAGACATATCACCAATTAAAGCATCAATACTTTGAACTTTAGATGCACCAAGTGCAACAATCATTTTCATATATAAATGATCTGTTACAAAAACTGTTGAATAATCCAAATCTGAACGTTTTAAAGCAAAATTAGCATTATCAAATGAATACATGTAATCAACTATACTACCAAATATAACTTCTGCTTCTTTACTATCAGCCTTAATCATATCTGACAATGCATTTTCAAATTTAAGACAATATTCTCTATCATGATCTTTATTAAATAATTTATTTACACTAACAACTTGACCATCAATGGCTTTATTATTAACAATATCAACAAGACAATAAAAATCACTCACAATTTGATTAGCTAAATCTAAATCATTTTCTTCACTTCGTATTGTAGCTCTTTGAATGTAATCATTAGCTAAAACATTATCCATGTTATTCATATTAGCAATATATTGTGTTGCTTCTACAAAAGGTATAATTTCTTCTCTTGAAGAAGTAACCTCTACTGTATTAATTAAATAATCTACATATTCCTCAGTATTTTTATCAAATACTTCTTTACTAAGAACATTAACTTCCACTTCTTCATTAGTATCTATAGTCTCTTCTTCAATACTATTATCATTATCTACAGCTTCATCTCCAAAACTACTTTCATTTGCTTCTAGATAGTTATAGATGGCTTCACAAGCAATTAGATTATCATAATTAGATAACACATCTTGCTCATAAAAACTTAAAGCATCATAAGCTTTTCTTGCTTGTTCGATATCCTCTTTTGAATCCAAAGTAATATCATTTCTATCAAGCTTATCAATTAATTCTTCAGCATTTAATATATTTTGTTCATTAATTTCTATACTATCAGGTGTTTCAACGTCTTGTTCATAGCCCTGTTGTACATCTTCATCAATCTTATCTTTAGAAGAACATGCTGCTAAAAAAGGAAGACTACCACTTAACACACCTAAAATAATAAACTTTTTAAACTTACGAACTAACTTGTAATGTCTTTCTTTTTTTTCTGTAATATTAATATTATTCATATATAAATTCCCCCTTCTTAGAAATCGGAAATATAATACCACTAATTTTAAAACTTGTCAAATTTATAAAATAAATTTTTTATCTTCTTGATTAATATTCCAATAATTAAGAATATCATCATTTTGTTGTATTTTTAATTCTATAAAAGTCTGCGCTAAAACTATTACTTTATCATTAGATATATTAACCATTTTATTTTTAATTCTATATTCTATAATATAATCAATGAACTCTTTAAGATAATAAAAGCGTCCAAAATCTATGCATTGTAAAAGTCGCTCTGTATCACAATCAACTTTATAAAAAGAAATGCCATGTTTTGTCTTAAACCTATCATAAGACAAAACTAATATTTTATTAGCTGCAATTAACTTTTTCAACTCACTTGGATAAGTATCAATATATAAATCACTCTTTGCACTTTCACAAACAAGTAAACCTATCTCTTTTGTTACTTCATATTCCCGAGTTATCAAAGGATCTTTTTTTATTATTGTTCGATAATTTGCACAATGATATACATATTTTTCATCCTCAAAAAAAGTTAATAAATTAGCTAATATTGTTCCAATTAGAGCTTCATCAAAACAGCAACATTTTTCAACAAAATCACAATATTCTTGAATCTGTTCTTTAAATATATTTATCTTTTTTTGAGCTAATGAAATGGAATTATTATATTTGCTTCTTATAGCATCTTCTGCACTAGATATTTCTCGAGTCATTTTTTTATATAATACATCTCTACCTTTTTCTTGGACTTTTAAATCCTCATTTAATTTAGCTAATTCCTCTAAATAATAACCAAAATTATCTAAATTCATATTTAAACCTACACTTTATAACTGACCAATACTTTTTACCTTTATTTCAGATTTCATAGAATGTGAGTAATACTCTATTACTTCTTCATAAGTAAGTGGTGTACATATTCGAAGTCCAGTCACTTTCATAGAAAAACTATCTTTAACAAAAGGTATCTTAGATATTTTATCACCTTCTAAACAAACATTTTGATTATGTTTAGAATCCATTATTATAGTTTTTTGTTCAGCTAAATCATTTACCATTAAATAATTAAACATATGGCATGGTGCTATAGCAAATGCATTTCGTTCTGAAAGCTGCCCATCTGTTTTTATTTGTTCTTGCATAAGCTCAAATTGTTTTTCAGAAATAGTACAGACAAAAAAATTTTGATCTTTAACAAGTGCAATAAAATCATATAACGACATATTAACAATAACATCTTGCTCAATATTAGTAACAATAATAGATTTTTCTTTACTAGAACAGCTTAAAGAAGTATGAGCTTCAATTTGATCTTCTAATTCTTTACAAAGTCTACTAATATCATATAAATCATATTGTTTATTAATTCTAAGTTGGCTTAATAATTGTTTATTTAATTTATTTGTTTTATTTAAACCTTCATCAAAAGTAGTAAAGACTTCATCTACTAAAGTTATAGTAGCTGTATCAGGTTTTATTCTACACCAAGTTGCATCTACTTTCTGATAAGGAAACAGCACCTCATATCCGTTTTCTACTTTATTTACAATATAGCACTTAGAAACGATATAAGCTACTAAATCATCATTAATTTCACTAGTTAAAGTTCCATTACATACATAAAGTGGCATAATGGCATACTTAACATCATAGTCTTTTGACATTTTACTTCCCCCTGTCAATTGAAATTATAACATATTCCTAACAATATTCGCAATAATTAACTTTAAAATTTCAAATATGTTTTATTGTTAAAATTATCTCAAAAAAGCTCTTTGTTAACCAATTAAATAATAATTGGTATATATTTATACTCTATTCTCTTCATCATTCATTTTTGAAATGTATCTATATAGTACTATTATTATATGTTTTTCTTTTTTAAACATGTTAAATAGTCAAAAACTATCTAAAATTTCTCAATTTAGCTAATACTAACTGTCTACCTAGACTTTCACTTTGTAACACTTCATAATTCTCTTCATTAGCACTACTAATGCTTGTCATAGTAAAAGTTGCCTTAGGACGTAACAAATATAAATCATTTCCATTACCACTATCAAATACTTTTCTTATTAATTTTGCATCACTATATTTTAAATTAATGTGATTAGTAAATAACAAAATTGCTTCTTCTTTTAAGTGGATTTTTTCATAGTTGCCAAAAAGACTAACTACATTTTTCAATTCTTCTTTTAATTTTCTATCCTCAATTAAATTAAGCATTAAAAAGTTTTTGCTTTTTCCATCAACAAGTTCAATACTCTTTACATACATTTCAAAAGTCTTTAGCCTTTGCAGTACATAATGTGCTTTTTTACAATGCAAATCATCTGTATAAATTTTACCAAAACCTTCATCACCTATATCATATTGACCATTAACAAACTCAATATAATCTTTTATTTTTATTCTATTATAATTAGCTAACGCATTATATATTTTTAACATTACTTTCACCTCAATATCACATAATATACAACATTTTTTAATTAAAGTAAAATTATTTTTACTGAAATTATTTTCTTATATACTTTTATAATATTCTCTTTACTCTTTAAACATAACTTTTATCTATTAAATTAAATTTATTAGATTGTAACCATAATCATTATAAAAGTATTGAATACAAAAGCGTTAGTATTAAAATGATTCAACTTAAAAAATCATTAAATGGCTGAAACTTAAATAGAGATTAATCTTTTTTCATTTCTAAGATAATTTCATTACAAGATTATTTTAGCATTCATAAACTAATATATAGAAAGGAGATTATTATGAATAATTATGAACGTGCATTAAAAAAGATTAAACATGACGAACATTATAAACCAAGATTTTGTCAAGTGATTCAAAGTGCTACTGGACCTACAGGGGCTACTGGTCCAACGGGTGCTACTGGGCCTACAGGGGCTACTGGACCAACAGGAGCAACTGGACCAACAGGTGCAACTGGAATAAGAGGTGCTACAGGACCAGCGTG
>CAOJZR010000039.1 GCA_948466105.1 uncultured Bacillota bacterium
ACTAAACCGCTTGTTACAATTGATATCAAATGTATAACACAAGTTTTATATAATCTAATTAACAATGCCATTAACTATACAGGTGATGATAAAAAAATAATAATCAATTTAACCGAACTAAATAACTATTATCGCATTAGTGTTTCAGATACAGGAAAAGGAATAAGCAACCAAGATTTAAAATATATTTGGGATAAATATTATAAAAGTGATAAAACACATTCTAGACTTTATCTTGGAACTGGATTAGGACTTTCTATTGTTAAAAATATTCTTGAAAATCATCATTTTAAATATGGTGTTAATTCTAAAAAAAATCAAGGAACAACTTTTTATTTTGAAATACCAAAAAACTAAATATTCATATATTTAAAATCAAACACATATTAATTATTGTAAAACAAATATAGGTGGGTGAATATATGAACAAAAAAATCATCTTAAGTGTAACTGGTATTTTAGTTATTGCTGTTATATGTACTACTAGTCGCCTTTTTTTCAAAAAAAAACCAGACGAACATCAATTAACTGCATCAGTTATTAAAACAACTGGTACTGAAGTAACAATTCAAGATAATAATAACATTATATACACAATGAATACTAAAAATAACAATACAAATGTTGGTGATAGTATTATTGTAAAATATACTGGTATTCTTGACAAAAATACAGAATTACAAACAAGTGAAGTAATTAGTTTAACCAAAACATTTAATCAAACAAACGAAACAGGTATTCCAACGGCTTGGCTTGATAGTGGTATCTTTAGTAAATACTATAATTTTGCTTTTAATAAGCTTCAAACACTATCACTAGATGAAAAAATCGGGCAACTCTTGCTTGTTCGATTACCTGATACAAACGCAATTGAAGATTTAAAAAAATATCACTTTGGTGGATTTGTTTTCTTTGAAAAAGACTTTAAAAATAAAACTGAAGCTGAAGTTAAAGATATGATAAAAGAATTACAAACCAATAGCCGCATTCCTCTTTTAACTGCTGTTGATGAAGAAGGTGGTAAAGTAGTAAGAATTAGTAGTAATCCCAATTTAGTTGATACTAAATTTAAGTCTTCGCAAGAATTATATAACATTGGTGGATTTGATGAAATAGCTAAAGATACTGTAAACAAAAGTAAGATTTTAAATAACCTTGGTCTTAATGTCAATTTAGCCCCTGTTGTAGATGTTTCCACAAATCCAAGTGACTATATGTATGATCGTAGCTTAGGTAAAAATACAGACCTTACTTCTACTTATGCTAAAACAGTAATTGAGGCAAGTAAAAAAACTAATGTTTCTTATACTCTTAAACATTTTCCTGGCTATGGTAATAATCCTGATACACATACTTCCTCTGTAATGGATAATAGACCATTAGCCGATATTAAAGCTAATGACCTACCTCCCTTTGCAAGTGGCATCAATGCTTTAGCGGAAGCTGTTTTATTTAGTCACAACACAATTGTTAATATTGATCCTGACAATCCAGCTTCTCTATCACCTAGTGTCCACAATCTTCTTCGTAATGACTTAGGTTTTACAGGTATTATTATGACGGATGACATTGATATGGGTGCAACAACATCTATAAACAATAAAGCTGTTAAAGCTTTACAAGCTGGAAATGATTTGATAATTACAACAGATTATGAGAATAGTTTCAATGATATTAAAGCTGCTGTTAATAATGGTACAATAAGTGAAGATTTAATTAACAAATTAACCTTTAGGGTTCTTGCTTGGAAATATTATAAGGGCTTATTATATGATGAATTAAAGTAGAATAACCATTCTACTTTTTTGGTGTTATTTTTAATTTATAGTTATAAGCATTAGTAAAAAAATAATATATTATTCCTATACCCACTATAAGAATTGTCATAATAACATTAATAATACATACCTAACAAAAAAACAGTTTATCAAACTGTTTTTTTCTATTCTGTCCTAAGAGCCTCAACAGGATCTTTTTTACTAGCTATCTTAGCGGGAATAAAACCACCAATCAAAGTTAATATGACACTAATCACAACTAAGATAAACGCATGAAGTGGATTCATTCGTGCTACATTACTAAGACCTGTCAAATCTTTTAAAATAGCATTTGTTGGTATTAACAATAGTCTAGCAATAATAATTCCAAGTGCTCCAGAACAAACACCAATAATAAAAGTTTCGGCATTAAATACTCTTGATACATCTTTCTTTCGAGCTCCAAGGGAACGTAAAATCCCAATTTCTTTTGTTCGCTCTAAAACCGATATATAAGTTATTATTCCAATCATTATTGATGAAACAATTAAAGAAATAGAAGAAAAAGATATAAGAACAACTGTTATCGCATCCATAATATTTCCAGATAAAGACGAAATCATCGCTGCCATATCATTATAAAGAATTTTATCTTCTTGTTCCTTATCGTTATTATAGTTATCTAAATACTTTAAAACATCTTTTTTCGTATCAAAATCACGTGGATAAATACTTATAGCCATTGGTACAGTCTTAGCCCCTAGTGTTGCTAAAACATTGTCCTTAGCTTCTATACCTTCCTTACTTTTATCAAATTTCATACTAGGCATCAAAATATTATAATCATATTTCTTTTGTTCAACTACAATACTAGATTTATCATTTTCACTAATAACATAATCAATTAACTCTTCTATATAACCAATACCTGAACCATTTGTTACAAGTGACTTATCTTCTTTACCTCTTATAATTCCAACTATTTTCAAAGTAATTGCTTTATCACTTTTATAAATACCTCTTAAATCATCATTATATGTATAATAGCCATTTTTCTTAACATAAAACTCATCATTTAAAGCAACTTTAATCTCTTTACTTAAAATTTCATCAAAACTAATACCATCATTAGAAACATCAATACCAAGTTCTTTAAGTGTTTTCTCATCAAGACGATTTTTACTATCAACCACTAAAACAATTTCATTAAATTTACTTGGCATACGACCTTCAATAACATCATAATTATCTTCAATCACACCATGATTATAACTACTATCTAGTTTCTTAGGTATAACTGAAATTGATAGATTATCATTATTCACAAGTTTATAGGCTCCATCTTTTTTAACTAACATATTTAATTTAGTAATACGTGTATAAGATAAACCTGATATAAGTTTTGCATCAATAGCTTCAATATAAGAAATATAATCATTAGTTAACTTATTAGTATGTGTTGTTGTACTTATAAGATCTGGAAGCGGATAAACTTTCTTCTCAGTTGTATAAGATTCTAAATTCTTATCATTTAAAGTCTTATTAATCTCCGCTGCATTAATATCCATTTGCATTTGTGATATCAGCACTGGCATTGATGATAATGTCTCACTTTCAAATTTATCGATTTGAATATCAAAACCATTTGATAAAGATAAAATAAGTGCAATACCAATAATTCCAATACTACTTGCAAAGGCAGTAAGAATAGTTCGCCCTTTCTTAGTAATAATATTATTAAAAGATAATTTAAGTGCAGTTAAAAAACCCATTGCAGTTTTTTTAATCTTATAACTAGTTTCCTTTTTCTTATCCTTAACAGGATTAGAATCACTTAAACACTCACCATCTTTCATCTCCACAATACGAGAAGCATAGCTTTTAGCTAACTCTGGATTATGTGTTACCATAATAACTAATTTATCTTTAGCAATCTCCTTTATCAACTCCATGATTTGAACACTTGTTTTACTATCTAAAGCTCCTGTTGGTTCATCAGCCAAAATAATATCTGGATCATTAGCTAAAGCTCTGGCAATAGCCACCCTTTGCATTTGACCACCTGATAACTGATTAGGTTTTTTATGAATATGTTCTTTAAGACCAACACGTTCTAAGACTTGTAAAGCTTTTTCTCTTTTCACTTTACCATTAACACCACTTAAAGTCATACCCATTTCGACATTATCTAAGACACTAATATGATTAATCAAATTATAACTTTGAAAAATAAATCCAACACAATTATTTCGATAACTATCCCACTGGCTACTTTTAAATTTTTTTGTTGATGTATTATTTATAATAAGATCACCTGAGTCATAGCGATCCAAACCACCAATAATATTTAAAAGGGTTGTTTTCCCACTTCCACTAGGACCTAAAATAGCAACAAACTCACTTTGACGGAATTTTAAACTAACTCCTTTTAATGCATGTTGCACAAAATTACCTGTTTTATAACTCTTTTTAACATTTTTTAACTCTAACATAATCACCCTCCTGCATTCTATAGAATTTTACCACCACTTAAATATATTGTCAATTAAACATTTTTAGAATATGACATCATCTTTAAACATAATTTATCTTTTTGACGAAACTAATTTTGCTAATCTATCCCCCCATTTTCTATCTTTTAACCATTCGGTTAGGATAAATTTTATTCATATACTTATCATCATAATGTCTATCTAAAAAATAATCAAAACCACTATTAGCTGCAATCTGCTTTTCTCTTTCCTTTTGTCTTACTGCTGCACTAGATGAAATGAAAACATCAAAGCACATAAAGAAAAATAATATATATGTTATAACTATATATCTAGGTTGAACTAACACAACTATTGTTTTTAAAACAATAGGCAGCACACCTTTCATAAATAAAACACCTAATAAGCCCCAAAATAACATATGTATAATACTTGTTCGGCCATTAAAATTAAGAAAATATTTAGTATAGTTCCAAGATATAGTGTTAAAGGCAAGTTCTTGAATTAATGAAGTCAAATATTCCACCACACCACCAAGCAACATGCCAACTAAAAACAAACAGTAAATATTTTTGATTTTTTTTAAAAATATATAAAAACATACTGCCCCAATACCATAAACAGGTGTGAACATTCCATATACTAACCCCTGTCTACTTTCAAAATAACCTCTTTGAAAAAAGCACAAAAAAGTCTCATACACACAACCTAAAACACTAAATATAATAAATAGCCAAAAAATAGTGATTAATTTTTTCTTCATACAACATACCTCAAACTAAATATATCATATTCAGTTTACAAAATAAAGGGAAATACCATATATTACTATTTTGTCATTTTATTTATAATCATTAACAAAATCAAACTAACAATACTAATAACCCCACCTATTTTCAAATTTGGCGCTTCATAAATAACTTTAATGTCATACTTTCCTTTATTAAGTTTTAAACCAATAAAAGCAGTATTAACCTTTTCATATGGCGTTAAAACACCATTTACATATATTTTAAATCCTTTATCATAAGGAAGAGTCAATACAAAATAAGAATCTCTTGTAATATTAATATTACCCATTAATTGATTATCTTGCATATGCGTTATTTGCATTTTATCAATATAATCATAACTATTTTTTATAATATCATCATCCATAATATACACCTTTACTTGACCTATATCATAATGCCCCTTTGTCATTTTTATATATAACTCGTCTACATCAGTTAAAACAAAGGTAAAAGTTTCATTATTATTATAATATAGCCATTTATTAGTTAGTGTATTAGTAATATCATTTATAGTAATGCTGATATCTTTTCTATCACTTTTAATATCTTCTATCACAATAAAAACTATTTTATGCTCTAGATTATTTTGTTTTAATGTATAAATCATATCTTCTTTTAAATCTAAATAATAACGACCATTAGTATATTCAAAAAGATTAGTTAAATTTAAAGGAATTTCTTTTATAAAATTTTTTGTATAATTAGTTGTTTCATTACTTACAATACTACTTAGTAAATAACTAATATTGTATGGATAATTTAACTTATTAAAATCCGCTATATTAACATATCTATCACTAGCATAGCCAAGTGGAAAGGCAAATCGATTTTCATAAATATAGTTATAACCATCAACTTTTTTATAAAAAGAATTAAATTCTTTATCACTTACTATATATTTAACTCCCATTAAAGTATTAAATAAAACATTATCAGCACTTTCAAACATCAAATGATTACGAAGTGACAAACTATTTTTAAAAACTTGTTTATATAAATAATAGTAATCACTATTATAACTAGAGGCATACATACTAGTTGTATAATAAGTATCATCATATATTTTATTTATAGTATAATCAGTAGCAAGTAAATTATTAGTTCGAAAATACTGTTTATCAATTGCTTTTATCTCTTGTGTAATATCATCATTATAGACACTATTAT
>CAOJZR010000040.1 GCA_948466105.1 uncultured Bacillota bacterium
AAAAACTCTTTTTAAGGAAGTGTTTGCTAATTTTATTGTTTCTATTTCGTCCATTATATTTTTAATAGGGGCCAAAAAGTATAATGTTAGATTTTGAAAAGTTAAAAATAAACCAAGATTAATACTTGAATTTATTATCATATTAATACCAATTAAACCAATAATTAAAAAAGTTATATCATAAAGAATATCTTTAAAAAAAAGTGTAATATTTAAAAGTGTTTGATATCTATATAAATACTTTAGATATAAAATATATTTCCTGTCTAATTTTTTTAAACTTTCTTTTTCTAGGTTTAAACCTTTAATAGTTTCAAATCCTGTTATGCATTCCGTCATATAAGAAAGATAATTTTCTTTTTCTATTAAGCAGTTATTAAGTCTTTTTTTAAGGGGTGTATTAGTTATGAAAAAGATAGTTGTATAAGCTATTATAAAAAGACACGTGTAAAATGTTAAAGTAGTATTTAATATAGACATAATGATTAAAGCGATAATTGATAATGGTAATTCAACAAAAAATAATAATATGATATTTCCAAGGCTATCTGTGATATTATCCATATCATGGATTCTAGATATTATTTCACCTGTTGTCTTGTTTCGATAGTAACGATAGGGAAGATTCAAGATTTTATTAAAAGTATCTGTTGTAAGATAAAGACTTAGTTTAAGATTAAGAAAAATCAAAAGTTTGTTTTTAAAGAAATCAGCTAGGTTTCTAATAACGTGAATATTTAAAAATGTGAAAAAGATAAGCAAAGAATAGTGGTTACTAATTGTGTGCAATAAACTTTGGATATAAAATGAAGAAAGCGTAGTAAGTATACATAATAAAAGTGAAATAAACACAATATTAATAATAACTTTTTTATTATTTATAAAGAATTTGCTTATAAAGTCTTTTAATGATGGTGTAGTAATTCTAGGAATGTTTTTAATAGGGTATAGTTCAATTAAAATGTTATCCCAAATAGTATTAAAAGCATTAAATGACATAGTTTTAATTCCAGAAGCAGGATCTAAAATAAGCATCTTCTTTGTTTTAAAATTAATTTTATAGATAACAATAAAATGATAATAAGCCTTATCTATTATTACATGTGCAATACAAGGTAAGATAATGTTATTAGGTTTTAAATCATTAAAAGAAAGCTTAATTCCATTCGCTTGAAAACCAATATTTTTAGCTGTTTTAATTAAATGATAGGCTGTTGTGCCATTTTTAGTTACATTCATTTCATTAGTTAGGTATTCTAAAGATAAATTACCTTTATAAAATTTGATGATAGCAAGTAGGCAAGCAGGACCACAATTTTTCAAACCAGTCTGTTTAACAATCGGATATTTTTTAAAATTAATCATTTTTCCTCCCTATCATAATCATACAATTTAAAGTTTAAAGTTCCTAAAAAAAACGAAAAAAATTAAAATTTATTGTAAAATATAGTACTTAGTGATATAATAACCTTGTAAGAAGGGAGGGATATATATGTCAAAAATTGTAGTACGTGATGGAAATGTTGATGGTGCACTTAGAACCTTAAAACAAAAAAATGCAAAAGACGGCCTCCTAAAAAAAGTACGCGAGAGACAAGAAGGATATTTAAAACCTGGGGTTAAACGAAGAAAAGCCAAAAAAGAGGCTATTAAAAATAGTCGCAGAAGAGAAAAAGTCTATAATTAGTCTTTTTTCTTAGATTAAGGAGCGTTATGAAAGAAAGAATTTTAGTTGATTTGAAAACAGCTATGAAAGAGCAAGACAAGCTAAAACTTCCTGTTATTCGAATGGTTAAAGGTGCCATTGTAATGGAAGAACTTGATAAAAAAAGACCTCTTACTGATGATGAGGTTATTGCTATTATTGCTAAAAATATTAAAACTAGAAAAGAATCTATTGTAGAATTTGAGAAGGCTAGTAGAAATGATTTAGTCGAAGCTACTTTAAAGGAAGTTGCCATTTTAAAAACTTATATGCCAGAGGAATTAAGTGAAGAAGAAGTTTTAAAAATTATTGATGAGGCTTTTTTAACTATTAATCCAACAAGTAATAAGGATATGGGTAAAATAATGGCTTATATTACGCCTTTATTAAGAGGTAAAGCTGATATGCAAATTGTAAGCGGTATTGTTAAAAGTAAGGTAAGCAATTTATAAAAACCACAATTAAGTGGTTTTTTACGTGCTAATTAATAGAATAATTACGTAAAATATAATATGATTTGAAAAAATACCAAAGATATAGTATAATTGTTAAAGATTGGAGAATTGATGATGAAAAAGAACAAGATAAAGGTAAATAAAAAACTTATCATAATAATATCAATTTGTGTTATCATTATTGCATTATTACTATTACTTGTATACAAACTTTTATTTTCTAATAATGGTGATGTTTATGGTCATCGTTTAGATGGAATTGAAAATTATAAAATAGAGGATAGCTTAATAACTGATATAAAAAATTCGTTACTTATTAATGAGCATATTGTAAGTGTTAATTATGTGTTAAAAGGTAAACGTATGGATTTTAATCTTAAAGTAGATGATAATTTATCAGTTGATGATGCTAAGAGTGCGGCAAAAGTTATTATTGAAAAAATTCCTGAATCTTTAAAAACTTTCTATGATATTTTAATAAATATTGATGGTACAAATGAAGCATATCCAATTATGGGAACATGCAATAATTGTAGTGAGATAATTTGGTAGGTGTATTTATGAATAAGAAAAAAGTAGCAATCATTATATCTGTCTTTTTAGTTGTTGGATTAGCTTTAATAGGTGGATATTATTATTTGAATCGCCAAGATCAAAAAACAACTCTTACAATTGTTGAAAAAAAATGGATTGAAAACAATCGTAAAGAAGTAATTGATTTTTCTATTTTAAATGATGTACCTGTTATTAGTTATAGTGGAGATGGCATTTTCTTTGATTTTTTAGCAGATTTAGAAGCTGCAACTTCACTTTCCTTTAATAAAACACCATATAATAAAGGTAGTGAAGCAAAATCAAGTTATGCTTTAAAAATGACTACATCAGTTGCTGATGAGGAAGTTTTAATATATAAAGATAACTATGCTTTAGTTACTAAAGATAGTGTAAAATATGAGAATATAAATGAGATTAGCAATATTACTATAGGTATTTTAAATAATGAATTAGATAATATTAATAATTATTTAAAAGGTGCTAATGTTACTTTTAAGAGCTATGAAAATATAAATGCAATGTTAAGTGATTTAAAAAGTTCCACACAAACGATTAGTGCTATTGCTTTACCTGTGACTACTTATTTAGATAAAATCTTAAATAATGATTTAAATATTGCTTATAATATTACAGAATATCAGGTCAATTATGTTATATCGCTTGGTAATGCTGATAAATTAAATACAATCATTAAAAAATATTATAATAAATGGTATAAAGAAAAATATGAAGAATCTTTTGCTAAACATTTTTCAGATAGTTATTTTAAATATAAAAACATTGATGATAAAGATGTTGTTAATTTTAGAAGTAAACGTTATATATATGGTTTTGTAGATAATGCACCTTTTGATACTCTTATTAATGGTAAACTTAGCGGTTTTAATAAAACATTGCTTGAGAGTTTTTCAAAAGTTACTGGTGTTGAAATAAGTTATAAAAAAGTGTCTAATAATATTAGTTCTTTATTAGAAGCTTTTAATAGCAATGATATTGATTTTATGTTTAATAATAGTAGTAATGTTGATTATAAGGTTGATGTTTATAATACCAATCGTATTTATGATAATGAGATGGTTATTATCACTAATTTATCATCTAATTTAATTGTTAATTCACTTAATTCTTTAAATAATGTAAAGGTTAGTGTTTTAGCTGGGTCTAGTCTTGAAGAATATTTAAAGAATAATAATATTGATATTAAAGCCTATGATAATATTGATAAGCTTCTTAAAAATGTGAAAGATGATAGTATTATAGCTCTTGATAAATGGACATATGATTATGCAATTAGAAATAGTTTAAAAAAATTTAAAGTTGCTTATAGTTTTAAATTACCTAACCCATATACCTTTTTAGTTCGTGATATTAAAGATAATGCTATTTTTAAAAACTATTTAAATTTTTATATTTCATTTATTAACTCTAAAAAAGTTATAAATGCAGGATATAAGGATATAATACAAGTAGATCATGCACCACTTATATTAAGACGTGTGATTATTGGTACAATTATTATTATTAGCATTGTTGGTGTTTTAATTATAATTAATTTCTTAAGTCCTAAAAAAAGCAAAAAACGTAATAAAACGCTTACAAAAGAAGAAAAATTAAAATACATTGACATGCTTACTTCTTTAAAAAATCGTAATTATTTAAATGATAATTTAGAAAAATGGGATGATAGTGAGATTTATCCACAAACTATTATTGTTGTTGATCTTAATAATGTTGCTTATATTAATGATAATTATGGTCATGCAGAAGGAGATAAAGTTATTAAAGAGGCCGCTAATATTTTAATAAAGTCACAGTTACCTAATACAGACATAATAAGAACAAATGGTAATGAATTTTTGATTTATATGGTGGAATATGATGAAAAACAGGTTATTTCTTATATTAGAAAATTAACAAAAGAATTTAAAGAATTAGCACATGGCTTTGGAGCAGCAATTGGTTATAGTATGATCCAAGATGCTATTAAAACTGTTGATGATGCTGTTAATGAAGCAACTCTTGATATGCGTAGTAATAAAGAAGAAACGTCAAATTAGGTGATAAAATGGATAAATATCTAAATGATTTAAAGCAAATAATTAAACGACCAGAAATGAAAGTATTGCCAGGTAATCTGGCTTTCTTCTTTTTTCTATCTGTTATTCCTATTATTACATTGATAGGTTATTTAGCTACTGTTTTATCAGTAGGAACAGATTCAACTTCTTTTTTGTTGATGGAACTTCTTCCACGCTCAATAGCTGATGTTTTAGAACCTTTTTTAAATAAAGTAGGAATGGATGCTAATATTATTATTTTTATGATATCTGGTTTTGTTTTAGCATCTAATGGTCCTAATTCCATTATTGTCATTTCTAATACTTTATACGATATTCCTCATTCTAATTATTTAGTTAGACGAATTAAAGCTTTTTTTCTAACTATCTTAATGGTTATATTAATTCTTTTTATGATTATTGCTTTAGCTTTTGGAGATAGTATTATGAAGTTTATTTTATCACTTGAATTTTTAAGGCATATTAGTAAAACTGTTTATACTATTTATAGTTTATTAAAATGGCCACTGGGATTATTTTTAGTGTTTTTTGTTATTAAGTTTTTATATACTGTAGCACCAGATAGAAAAATTCCAAGTAAATATGTTAATAAAGGAGCAATATTTACAACTATTGGCTGGTCATTAATAACAGCTTTTTATTCATATTATGTTACTAATTTTACGAATTATGATTTGTTTTATGGCAGTCTATCTAATATTATCGTTCTTCTTATGTGGGGATATTTTTTAGCCTATATTCTTGTTCTAGGCATTGCAATTAATACAAGTCCAGCTGTTTTAGAAGAAATTTCTTTAAATAAAAATAGTTAAATTAGTTCATAATATAAATGCATATTAATTACCGTATGCATTTGGATAGACTATTTTGAAGTACTTAAAAATAGTTTAACTGTGAACTAAGAAGTATAATTTTAGGTAATTATTTGAACTATACCAAAGACCTGTTAAAAAAATTGACAGGTTTTTTTAAATAATAATTGCTGATTTGTATGAAAAAAATACTAACTTATATCTTATAAAAAATTATAAATAAAGATTATAAAGTAAATTTATATCATATATTTTATTACTATTTTGTTAAAAAATGTCGAAATATTTAAAAAAATGAAAAAAAATGTTATAATACTTTTGGAGGATAGGTATTATGGCTAAGAAAAAATCACGTAAAGAAGCGAAAAAAAACTCTAGTAATTATTTAGTTGAATTAAAAGGTATATTTTTGATTTTGCTTGCAATAATTGGATGTTGTCCTTTTGGTTTAGCTTCTAAACTAATAAAAGGTTTTGCAGCTTTTTTAGTAGGTAGTTGGTGG
>CAOJZR010000041.1 GCA_948466105.1 uncultured Bacillota bacterium
GGCAGCTTCATTTAATAAATTTTCAAGATCTGCACCACTAAAACCAACAGTACGTTTAGCAATATTTGATAATTTTATACCTTTAGCAAAAGTTTTTCCTTTTGCATGCACATTTAATATTTCTTCACGGCCCTTTATATCTGGCAAATTGACAGTCACTTGTCTATCAAAACGACCTGGTCTAAGTAAAGCAGGGTCTAAAACATCTGGACGGTTAGTAGCCGCAATAATGATAATACCTTCATTAGCACCAAATCCATCCATTTCTGTTAGTAATTGATTTAATGTTTGCTCCCTTTCATCGTGGCCTCCACCAAGACCTGCTCCTCTTTGACGACCAACTGCATCTATTTCATCAATAAAGATTAAACATGGCGCACTATGCTTAGCTTGCTTAAACATATCTCTAACACGACTAGCACCTACTCCGACAAAAAGTTCAACAAATTCTGAACCACTTATATAGAAAAATGGTACATTAGCTTCTCCTGCAACTGCACGAGCAAGAAGTGTTTTTCCTGTTCCTGGAGGACCAACTAAAAGAACACCTTTAGGAATACGAGCCCCCATCTTTTGAAATTTCTTTGGATTTTTAAGAAAATCAATAAGTTCTGCAACCTCTTCTTTTTCTTCATCTAGACCTGCAACATTTTTAAAAGTAATGCGGTTATCATTTTTACTTAATTTAGCTCTACTTCTTCCAAAATCCATTGATTTATTAGCGCTTCCCATTTGCTTAGTAACAAATAAAAAGCCAACTCCTAAAATAACAACCATTGGTAAAACATTAACCAAAAATAATAAAAATGTACTTGACTCTGGATCAGATACTGTATCTAACTTAAAGCCATATTGCTTTTCAGCTGTTAATAATACTGTCATCACTTCTTCAGCTAAAGGAACTTTTAGTGCAAAAGTCTCATTATCATTATATCCTTTTAGCTTACCTTTTATTTCATATATACTTGCTCTACTTCTAGGCACAATCACTACTTCTTCAACTTCACCTTTATTTACAGAACGCATAAACTCATCATAGGTCAAGACATTAACTTTATGGTTCATAATGTCAAATAAATAAACAATAGAAATAATAACAATTCCTAAAAATAAATAAGGTAATATTCTACTTTTTACTGTTTTTTTATTCATCTTGTTTCTCCTTTTCTAATAGTACTTCAGTATTATATCATACTTTTCTTCATTTGATTTGTCAAATTTAGATTTTTTTAGGCCTGGTAACCATACTATTTCATCATTTGAATCTAAAACCACAGGCCAAACATCTCTATCTTTCAAATCTATTTTTTCATCAATAAAAATATCCTTTATTTTTTTACTGCCGATCATTCCTTTAACATGCATCTTATCACCATCTATTCTATTTCTTACATGTAATGGGAATTTTATGTCTTCAAAGGATAGACGGCACACGTTATTATCAGTTTGTTTGGACTCATTTACAACTTCTATATTCATTCCATTAGGTAAATTCACATGATTAATTATTTCAATTTCATAACTGTCTGTTTTAGTTTCCTCTAAAGTTAAAACCAAATTATTATATGATTTTACTGCTTTTATATTATTAGGTAAATGTATCTGTAAACTTGGTTTATTTGACATTATGACACTATGTAGAAGTTCCGCATGGCGATCTGTTATAAGCATCAAATCATCTTGGTAAATACGTTCCAAAATATAGTAAATTATTTTCATCTGAATAACATATTCTTCTTTTTTAAATTCTTCGATATTTATTGTATCTTGTGGATAAACACGTTTTATTATTTTACTTACTTGTAAATCAATATAATCATTATATGCAAGTAAAGTTTTACTAAACTTATAAAATTTGTTATGAACATTTTTGTCTTCTTTTTTAAATTCAGGAACAATGTATTTACGAAAGCGATTTCTTGTATAGACATCTTTTTGATTTGAAGCATCTTGAACAAATTCAATATTATTTTCTTGATTATATTTTAATATATCAGACTTTGTAACATTAATAAGCGGTCTTATAATGGTATAATCTTTTTGCTTTACAACTTTTGAAAAACCACTATAACCTCTTAAGGTTGAGCCCCTTACAATGCGCATTAATATTGTTTCAATTAAATCATCACCATGATGTGCGGTCAATAAATATTTGGCATTATATTTTTTAACAATTTTTCCAAAATAGTTATATCGTTTACTTCTTGCTTCATTATGAAAATTATCATCACCATAATCTTCTATCACCATGGATTCAAAAACAATATTCTTATTTTTGCAGAAATTTTCCACAAAAACTTTTTCACTTATACTTTCTTTCCTAACATTATGATTAACATGTGCACATATCACTTCAACATCTATAAATTCTTTTATTTTAGCCATAATTGATAACATTGCCATTGAATCAGGACCACCTGACACTGCTACAACAACACTATCACCATATTTTATTCCAATCTCATTTAATAAAAAATCAAAAACACTGTCCATATATCATTCCTCTTATCAATAACATCATTTACATTATAACAAATTTTTTATTAAAAAAATAGTCAAAAATGTTGACTACTTTAATTGGATTTAAATCTTTTCTTATTTTTATAGTTTGATTATACATTTTTTATAGATACTTCTCAAGCATTTCCTTTACAAAACTTTTATATTCTACTTCAGTGCTTTCAGTAGCTTCCAATAAGCATAATGGTGGAAATAAAACACACCACCAATTATCACCCTCACCTTTGCCTAATGTGATTAATAAAGACTCATACATTCCCTCTTCATAAGTTATACCTTTAAATTCTTTTCTAGGAAAATAATTATAACCAAAATTAACCTTATATCCTAAATCATATTTTTCTTGGTTTAAAACTTTACCTACTGTCATATCAATATTATCTAAATTATCAATTAAGCGTTTTCTTGCTTCTTCTATGGTTGTTGTATTATTCAAAAGTTTATATAATTCTTGTTCTATTTCTTGCTTGACTATTTTTTTTATGTCTTGATCCTGTGGTTCATTGCTATTTGCAAGAATTCTTACTCTTATAGCTTCATCAGGAATTGTGGTTCTACTTTCAACATTTTGACCTAAAAAAGTATAACTGCAAACAATTACTATTATTAAAATAACGATTTTTTTCATTTAAAAATACCTCCTAACTTAATAGTGGTATTTTTTTATGCTTTTATTCATTTTATTTATACGTATATTGTAATCCTGATGTATAACTTGTTGGGAAGCTTCTTGTTGTTCCGTTTTGTCTTTGTAAATAAGTATTGTAATAATCTTTATTATCTGTACCTATTTTTATAGCTTTATATAAATCATTATCAATTTTTCGTGTTACAAATTCACCTGTTTCATAAAAATATGGCATATCAATCATCTCAACTTCACTATTTTCTTTTAAAATGAAAATATCAGATAAATATTGGGCCTTATTTGAAACATAAGTTATATCTACAGCTTTGGAATCTAATTTAATAAATGTCTCACTATAAAAGTTTACTTTAGATAAAGCCACGTAAGATAATTGTGAATATTCTACAGCATTTTTATCTAATATAATACCTACATTACCATTAGCTGTTATACGAACACTAGCTTTCTGTGCAATTTTTTCTTTTAATGGAATACTAAGTTGTGACATATCTCTTCGATATGAGCTAAAGTTTTTAGGATAAACTTGTGGTAATGGAGTTAAACTACCATCTTCTAACCTTAAAAAGTTATAACGTTTAATATTAGAAGTAACTTCTTTTAGTGTTACATTTTTGCCATAGCGTTCTAATTTAATGGTTTCAAAATTATTATTTTCTGGAAATTTTAGTGCTTCTATACTATCGTCTTCCATAATGAAAATCATTTCAGGTATAGAGTTTTTACTACAAGAATTGATAACAATATCTTTTACTTTTTTGTCAGTCTTAATAGTATATAATTTATTAGGAATGATTGTTTTTTTGGCATTTTCACTTAAATATTTATCATTTAAAAAGTTTTTTTTGATTTTTATTTGGGCTTTACCAAATTCATTTATTTTTATATCAAATGGATATGTATAGTTTTTATTTATACTAAGTTCTTTGAAACTTTTTGATAAATCAATATTAAATGATTTATCATATACAGATGGAATAATTTCTTGCTTGCTTTTCATTTTAGCTATAGCCTGACCTTTTTCATCAATAGTAATTGTCTGAACTTTACTAAAACCTGCAATTACATCTGTTGATTTAAACTCACCATTTTTGTAAAGTTTTTCCATATCTAATAACTCAATTTGCTCAAAAATATTTAGCATAGCTACGTTTATTTTTCCATCTTTTTGAAACAAACAAATATCTTTTATTGGTGTCTTAGTCTCAATCACATTATCAACACCTTTTTTTATTTTATTTTTAATTTGATAATCAAATAAACCTGATGATAAAGCTAAATCGCCTACTCTTATTATAGCTTTGTTATTATCTACATTAACACTAAATATATAATTAGTATCTTCATTAGTATAACTTACATTTTGTGCTTGAACTGTTATACTATTAGTTACTACAAGTGTAGTTGATAGTGTTACAACAATAAAGCCTTTCTTAAATATCTTTTTTAATTTTTGTTTATTTATTTGCATTTTCTTTCCCCCTTAATTAATACTGGTAGAATATCTCATTTTTATATTATTGTCAAATCTAGTAACTTACTAAAGTTATTTTAGCATAACCACTTCCTTTATGAGAACTTTTCAAATCATAATAGCCACCATTAGGATTTGGCATTGCTTCTTGTAAACCTTTAACATTAGTCCATTTATATCCTTCACCATCAATCATTACTGTGTTAGTAAATTTTAACCCTGAATAATGAAGTGAGCAAGCGTTATCGGTTGTTCCTGTTTTACAGCCTGCTTTTGGGTTAGTATTAGAAAAACTAGTTATAGCTACACAGCCAGTATGCCCTGAAATATATGATGAACCACTTCCACCAGCAAAAGTTCCACTATTTGCTCCGCTTCCACCTGACCCACCATAGTAACCAGAACCTCCACCTCCACCTCCTACATACGTTAGACTCTCTCCACCATTACCACCTTCCCCAAAACCTCCTGCTGTTCCATTACTTGTAGAATCAGGATACTTTGTTGGAGCAGAACCACCTGAAGTTTGTGTTCCGCCACGACCAACATGAGATTGGTAATCAGCTTGTGATGTAACTCCATCATAACCTATGATGCCGCCACCATAGGCATTTCGATCTTTACTTATAGCATCACGATGCCCACTACCTGCTCCTGCAACTATTATTCTGGATTTCAAACTATCAATACTATTCCAAGCACCACCTATTAATCTAACATCTGTTGCTCCACCGCCACCATTTGAAGGATAGCTTTTCATAATACCACTGCCGCCACCATTATAGCCACCTATTATTCCATTATTAATTCCTCCGACATAAATATAGAGTTTTTGCTGTTTTTCTAAAACAATATCACCTTTAACATAACTTCCGTCTTGTGCACCCCACAATTCAATCTGATAAGTTCCACTAGTAGGTGTAATAAAGTCTTGAACTTCACCTTTATAGCTATATGAATAGATAAGTTTTTCTGTTTTTTTACTACTAATGGTAGAACATGAAGTCTTTTGAACTTTACTTGTTATACATAATTGATAATAATATGTTTGATTCTCTATAGGATTATTAATAACACACCTTGGTGTTGATACATTACTAATATAATTTAAATTGTTTTCTGTTGTTCCATATAAACAAGTATATTTTTGAACTCTATTTTGATTATTATTATCGAAATAATCAATTGTAATTGCATTTTGACCTGCTACAGCTTTATTTATAATTGGTGCAATTGGATTCTCATTATCAATTGTTGCTATATCGATTGTAACTATCTCACTTGTCTCTTTACTATCACTCACCTTCGAGTATACTATTGTATTTTCCGTTAAAACTCTTGTTAGTATAATCGTATCATTTCTTTCTTCCCAAGCGCCAATTGTATCATTATCCTTAGTAAGACATCCACTTTGGTCATTTAAAGTACATATATTATCACCTAAACTATAGGTGTAATTTA
>CAOJZR010000042.1 GCA_948466105.1 uncultured Bacillota bacterium
ACCAATATAATCAAGATATTAGTTTTAATATAAAAGATATTAATAAAATCGATCGAAAATTTGGCGTTGATTTAGTTGATGATGCTGATATTAAACGTGTTGAATTGCATGCCCATACAATGATGAGTCAAATGGATGGTGTAACGAAATTAGACTTGAATAAACATACAATAGAACTTGTTGATAAAACAATCAAAATGGGTTATAAAGCTGTAGCTGTGACTGATCATAATGGCTGTCAAGCCTTTCCAATTGCATTTGAAACAGTGACAAGATATAATAAAGGGAAAGAAGAAAATGAAAAATTTAAAGTAATCTATGGAACTGAATTAACATTAATTGATGATACCGTTGATATTGTGTTAAGAGCTACTGATGATGGCTTATTAGATACTACATATGTTGTATTTGATCTTGAAACAACAGGTTTTAATGCTGGTGGTGCAGATAGTATTATAGAAGTAGGCGCAGTCAAGATTTTAAATGGAGAGATAATTGACCGTTTTGATGAGCTTATTGATCCTAAACGTAAGTTACCTACTAAAATAACAGAAATAACCAATATAACTGATGATATGCTAGTTGGCAAGCCTAGTGAAGAAGAAGTTGTTAAGAAATTTATCACTTGGTTTAAAGATGCACCTATGGTGGCTCATAATGCTAAATTTGATACTTCTTTTTTAGAAATGGCTTATCGAAAATATGATTTGGGAGAATTTACTAATACTGTTATTGATACTTTAGAGTTATCTAGAACACTAGATAATACATATGCTAGACATGGTTTGTCAGCTTTAGTTAAACGCTATGATGTACCATGGGAAGAAGATGCCCATCACCGTGCTGATTATGACTCTGAAGGTACAGCTCTTGTTTTCCATAAAATGTTAAAAAAGTTAGCTGATCGTGGTTTTGCTAAAATCAGTGATTTAAATACTCTTGTTTCTAAAGATGAGATTCATAAATATGGTCGAAGTTATCATTTTAATCTTTTAGCTTTAAATAAGGTTGGTCTTAAAAATTTATTTC
Source organism: uncultured Bacillota bacterium (assembly GCA_948466105.1). GTDB lineage: Bacteria > Bacillota_I > Bacilli_A > RF39 > UBA660 > CAOJZR01. The sequence goes on from CAOJZR010000042.1 coordinate 1,030, forward strand.
GAATCGTTAGTTTAGCTAATACTAAATATTTATATAAAACACCTCGTATTCTTCGTAGTGAAGTTGAACGATTAAGAGAAGGTTTACTTATTGGAAGTGGATGCTATGAATCAGAAGTTTTTACACAAGCTCGAAGTAAAAGTGATGAAGAACTAACTAATATTATTAATTTTTATGATTATGTCGAAGTGCAACCAGTAGAGGTATATGATCATTTATTACAAATGAATGATTTTGGTGACATTGATGAATTAAAAGATCATTTGAGTAAAATAATACGTGTTACCAAGGAAGCTGGAAAAATTATTGTGGCAACTGGTGATGTTCATCATTTTACAAGAGAAGATAAAATTTATCGTGAAATCATTGTCAATCAAAAAGTTCCAGGCGGTGGACGACATCCACTAGCTCGCTCAAATATTAAGAAAATTCCTTCACAACACTTTAGAACAACAAGAGAAATGTTAGATGATTTTGCCTTTTTAGGTGATGATCTTGCCTATGAAATTGTTGTTACTAATACTAATAAAATAGCTGATATGGTGGATATTTTAGAAGTTATTATTGATACAGGAGGGCGCCCTTTTGCACCAATAATCGAAAATTCAGCGCAAATAACAGAAGATATGGTACGTACTAAGGTAAAGGAATTATATGGTGATGAATTACCTGATATTATTAAAGATAGGGTTGATCAGGAATTAAAGGGGATTATTGGTGCTAATTATGATGTTATTTATTTAATAGCTGAAAAATTGGTTAAAAAATCTAATAAAGATGGATATTTAGTTGGAAGTCGTGGATCGGTTGGATCTAGTTTTGTTGCTACCATGATGGGAATAACAGAAGTAAATCCACTTCCAGCTCATTATCGTTGTCCTAATTGTAAGTATAGTATTTTTGAAGATGATAATGGTAATTCACTAGGAGCAACTTATTCATCAGGATTTGATTTACCTGATAAAAAATGTCCAAAATGTGATACATTAATGGTGAAAGATGGACAAGATATGCCCTTTGCAACCTTCCTGGGATTTAATGCTGATAAGGTACCTGATATAGATCTTAATTTTTCAGATTTGAATCAAGCAGCTACTCATGAATATACTAAAGTATTATTCGGTGAAGATAATGTTTATCGGGCAGGAACTATTGGTACAGTTGCAGAAAAAACAGCATTTGGATTTGTTAAAGGATATTGTGAAGATAAAAATATTATTATGAAGACAGCTCAAGTTGAAAAATTAGCAATTGGTTGTACAGGTGTTAAACGAACAACAGGGCAACATCCAGGTGGAATTGTTGTTATTCCTGGCTATATGGATGTCTTTGACTTTACACCTTTTCAGTATCCTGCTGATGATGAAAAAAGTGCTTGGCGAACAACACATTTTGATTATCATTCTATTCAAGATGATGTTTTAAAATTAGATATACTAGGGCATACAGATCCCACACAATTACGAATGATTCAAGATTTATCTGGTATTGATGTAACAAAGGTACCACTTGATGATAAGGAAACAATGAAAATATTTTTATCACCAGAACCATTGGGTGTTACTCAAAAACAGATTAGAACTGAAACAGGAACCTTAGGTATTCCAGAATTTGGTACTCCTTTTACTATTTCTATGTTAGCAGATACTAAGCCAACAACTTTTGCAGAACTTGTTAAAATATCTGGTTTGTCACATGGAACAGATGTGTGGTTAGGTAATGCACAAGAATTGATTCGCAATAAAATTGTACCTTTTAAAGATGTTATTGGGTGTCGTGATGATATTATGGTTTATCTTATGTATAATGGCTTAGAACCAATTAAGGCGTTTAAAATCATGGAATTTGTTCGTAAGGGAAGAGCTAGTAAAGATCCTGAGACTTGGAGTGAATTTGCTAAAATGATGGAAGAGGCAGGAATCGAAAAATGGTTTATTGATTCTTGTGCAAAGATTAAATATATGTTCCCTAAAGCACATGCAGCTGCTTATGTAACAAGTGCTTTTAGGATTGCTTATTTCAAAGTTCATTATCCTGAATTTTATTATGCATCATATTTTTCTACGCGTTTTACAGATTTTGATATTGATGTAATGATTAAAGGTTATGAAGCGATTAAATTAAAAATGGATGAGATAGCTGATAAAGGTTATGATGCTACTAATAAGGAAAGTTCGGTTTTGGAAACTTTAAAGCTTTCTTTAGAAGCAACGGCTAGAGGATTTAAGTTCGGACCTATTGATATTAACAGAAGTGATTCAAAGAATTTCTTGATAGATGAAAATGATTTAACTAAAAAGACTCTTATTCCTCCATTTAGAACGATTGATGGGCTTGGTGATACTGTCGCACAAAATATTGTTGATGAAAGGGAAAAATCGGCTTTTTTAAGTATTGAAGATTTACAGAAAAGGGCTAAAATTTCTTCTACTTTAATTGATAAAATGCGGCTTATGAATATTTTTGATGGAATGGAAGAATCAAGTCAATTGATGCTTAATTTGTTTGAATAATTTGGGCAAAATCTCACACTAAAAGGAAGTTTAGTCATAAAATAATATGAGTAAATATAAACCACCCAACTTAGGAAGTGAGGGAACTATGTCTAAAAGTATTTTAACTAAAAGAGAAAAACAAGTTTTTGATTTACTCGTTTTAAATAACACAACACAGCAAATTGCTAGCAAATTATCAATTAGCGAAAAAACAGTAAGGAATCATATTTCTAATGTAATGCAAAAATTAGGCGTAAAGGGAAGAGCTGCTGCTGTTGTTGAACTTTTAAAACTAAAAGAACTTTCATTATAAAAAAGGCATTTATGTTGCCTTTTTTTCATATACATAATTAGGTGATAAAATGTTAAGAAGACTTTCTATTAGGAAAATAACAATTTCAACGTTAACTTTATTAGTTGTTTTTTTAATTTGTATAATTCCTTCTAAAGATAAGGTATTAGAAACTAATAAAGAGCTTATATATATAGATAATAATGTTTTAACTTCTAATGTTTTTTTGTTAAATGATTATAATTATTTGGCTCAAAGTCAAGTTGTTGTTAGTAGTGATGGTAAAAATATTGAAGCTAGAGCTAAAGAATTATTACTTTATTTAATTACTAATAGCAGTAAAGAAAGCAAGGTTCCTAGTGGGTTTAGGGCTATTTTACCAAGTGACACTAAAATTCTTAGTGTAAAGTATGATGAAGGATTGCTTAAGGTTAATTTTTCTAAAGAAATCCTTGATATTAGTGAGGATATGGAAGAAAAAATGATTGAGGCAATTGTTTATACATTGACAACACTTACTGAAGTTAAAAATGTTATTATATATGTAGATGGTGACATTTTATCTAAATTACCTAAAACAGGAATTAATTTGCCTAGTACACTAAATAGAGATTTTGGTATTAATAAAGAATATGATATTACTAATACTGCTAATATTAATAGAGTTACTACATATTATATTAGCAAGTATAATGATACTACTTATTATGTGCCTGTTACTAAATATGTAAACGATGATCGTGAGAAAATAACAATTATTATTGATAATTTATCTAGTAGTTCATATTATAATACTAATTTGATGAGTTATTTAAATAGTAATGTTAAAATACTTGCGATGAATAAGACTCCTGATGAACTTTCTATTGTCTTTAATAATTATATCTTTCAAGATATGGAGGAGAAAAAGATTTTAGAGGAAGTTATAGAAACGATTTGCTTATCAGTTTATGACAATTATGATGTTAATAATATTGCTTTTGTTGTAAGTGATGAGGAAATTTATAAAAGTGTATCAAAAAGTATTGAAAATTAGGAATATTTATAGTAAAATATACTTGTTCTTAAATGAGCAAGTTGTCTCAGTAGCTCAGTTGGATAGAGCACCGCCCTTCTAAGGCGGGTGTCAGGGGTTCGAATCCCTTCTGGGACACCAGATATTGATAGGAAACTCGAACTTTCGAGTATTAACTAAAACGACTTGTCAAAAAGTCGTTTTTATGATATTATGAATATGTCAAGGGAACTTGCATAAAATAAAAAAGGGAATACTTAACACTCCAATGTTGAGTACTCACCACTAATTTGTGTAAGCACTTAATCTACTGAATGTAAATTGAGTGCTTTTCTTTATTATAGATTACTACTTTACTAAAGTAAAAAGTAAGGCTATGAGTAAGAAGATAATTAGAATAAGAGATAAGATTAAAAAATCTTTCTTATGCATATCATCAGCCTCCTTTCATAAGAAAGTTGGCAAGCACTCAACTGTCAATATATTCCATAAGTGAATTTTGTCAAATTTAATAACACATTTGTATATTATCAGAACAATATACATTAATTAAAAATATGTTAAATTATTTATCTTAAATTTATGATAGAGAGGTTGAATAATTTGTATGATAAATTTAATAAGTTTTATTTACTAGTTATTCAGTTGCTAAATTTGGAACAATATTTATAATATACAGATCTTAAAAAAACTAATTATTACTAATTTTTTAATTATTTATAAGATAGTATATTGACTTTTGTATAATATTATTTATAATAAGTCTTTCAGAAAGTGGTGAATTATGGATAACGATAATTTTAATTTATTTATAGAATTAATGGAAACAGAAGAATCAATTTTGGCTTTGTATGATGATTTAGCTAATATAGCAGTAGATGCTAAAAAGAAAAAAGAAATAAGTTTTAAATTAAGACACCTTATTGAAAAAGAAACCAACCAATTAGAACAATTTGTTGAAGATGATTATTTATTATCAATGTGGGATTATTTTTATAAATTGCTTTTGAATAGGCCTCGTTCTAAGGAAGAACTATTAATTTTAAAGCGAATGGATAAAAAAATATTCGGTTCTTATTTTGATTATATGAAAGATGAAAATCAGGAGTATTTTACTGAAGCTTTTAAAAATGTTTTAATTGTTAAATGTAAATTACTTGATGATTATATAGTTAGTTATAATAAAGGTAATAAAATTTTGTTTTGATTTTAAATATATACCGATATTTATTTAAATGAAGATGCAGAAT
>CAOJZR010000043.1 GCA_948466105.1 uncultured Bacillota bacterium
GACCAGGCCTATCAGTAACAAAACTGATTAATTCTTCACTTTTTCCCATCTGTTTTAAAATCGTTTTAACTACTTCTAAATTAGTTTTTTCTGCATGACCACCTAAATTATATACTTCACCTACTCGTCCATTGCGAACAATTAAATCAACACCAATATTATGATCATGTACATGAATCCAATCGCGAATATTTTCACCCTTACCATAAACAGGAATTTTTTCATCATTTAAAGCTTTACTAATTACCACAGGAATTAATTTTTCTGGAAATTGATAAGGACCGTAATTATTAGAACATCTTGAAATTGTTACAGGCAAATTATAAGTACGATAGTAAGCCATAACCATTAAATCAGCCGCTGCTTTACTAGATGAATAAGGGCTTGATGTATGTAAAGGTGTTGTTTCTGTAAAAAGTAGATCTTTTCGATCTAAAGGTAAATCACCATACACCTCATCTGTTGAGACTTGATGATACCTTTGGACATTATACTTTAATGCCGCATTCATTAAAGTCATAGTACCAATAACATTAACATCTGCAAATAAATTAGGATTTTTGATTGAATTGTCAACATGACTTTCTGCTGCAAAGTTAATGACAATATCAAATTTTTCTTCCATAAATAATTTATCAACTAATTCTTTATCTCTAATATCACCTTTAACAAATTTAAAATTATCTTTTGCTTGTAAATCACTAATATTATTGAAATTGCCTGCATATGTTAAGGCATCTAAACAAACAAAATAATCATTTGGGTATTTATCTACTACATAATGTAAATAGTTACTACCTATAAAGCCAGCCCCACCAGTTATTAAAAATTTCATACTTCTTCTCCTAATTCTATTATATATCTTTTTAATGCATCTTCATAAGTTGGTAATTCACTAAAACCATTTTCAGGCAACCTTTTTTTACTTAATCTTGAATCTAAAGGTCTTAAAGCTTTACTTGGATATTCATCACTTGTAACATGTTGAACATTAACCTTTTTTCTTGCAGTTTTAAAAATATCTTCAGCAAAAGTCGCCCAACTACAGTAACCACTATTACTTGCATGATATATTCCATATTTATCAGTTTCAGCTAAATCAACTAAAAAATGAGCTAAATCAACTGTATAAGTTGGACTTCCGATTTGATCACCAACAACTTTAACATTTTCATTTGTATCAGCAAGCTTTAGCATTGTTTTAACAAAATTATTACCATTTATTCCAAACACCCATGATGTTCTAACAACAAAAGCCTTCTTACATTTTCTAGCCTCTAATTCACCTAGATATTTGGTTTTTCCATAAACATTCAAAGGATGTGGTATATCATCCACTTCATATAGAGATTTTTTTTGTCCATCAAAAACATAATCTGTACTTATATAAATTAACTTAGCATTTATCTGATTACAAGCAGAAGCCAAATACTTTACACCTAATGTGTTAATGGCTGTAGCTATGTCTTCTTCATCCTCAGCTTTATTAACATTAGTATAAGCAGCACAATGTATAACAACATCAGGCTTATAATCCAAAAGATAACTGTTAACTATTGCTTCATCTGTAATATCCAAATCATCTTTATCAGTGCCTAAAATATCAAGTTTCCCTCTTTTTTTTAATTCTCGAACAACATCAAAGCCAAGTTGACCTTTAACACCAGTTACTAAATAACGCATTAGAAATCAGCCTTACTTTCTTTTAATAATGGTTGATTTTGGTCTTTTTCACTCATAATAAGTTCTGTTATTCCATACTCTTCAAGTGGTAATTCCAAGCCAATTTCAGAATCTTTATAATAGATACCACCATCACTTTGTGAATTATAATAATTGTCAACTTGATATTCAAATAAAACATTTTCTGTTAATGTTAAATAACCATGTGCAAAACCACGTGGAATAAGTAATTGGCGTTTATTTTCACTTGATAATTCAACAGCTATCCATTTTTTATATGTTTTAGAATTTTTCCTTAAATCAACAGCAATATCAAGAACAGCACCAGCTAAAACATCAACTAATTTAGCTTGTGAAAATTCTCCTGCTTGAAAATGTAACCCACGAAAAACGCCTTTTTCTATGTTATATGAACGATTAGCTTGAACAAATTGATAACTTAAGCCTTCTACTTCTAATTTTTGTTGATTATAAACTTCATAAAAATAACCACGATTATCTTCATAAATAGTTGGTTCTAAAATATAACAATCTTTTAATTCAGTTGCAATTTTTTTCATTTTTTCTCCTAAATTCTTTTTACCTTTTCACTTACTTGCTTTAAATACTCTCCATAAGCATTTTTAGCATAAAGATTAGCTAATTCTAATAATTTTTCATTATCAATCCAGCCTTTATCGTAAGCAATTTGCTCTAAACAAGCAATAATCTTACCACTAGTATTTTCACGACTACAAATAAGATCGCTAGCTTCTTTTAAACTAGCAAAAGTTCCTGTATCTAACCAATCAAAGCCTCCACCTAATTGACAAGCTTTTAATTTAGCTTCTTCTAAATAAAGACGATTTAAATCAGTTATTTCTAACTCACCACGTTTAGATGGTTTTAAACTCTTAGCTTTATTAATAACACTATTGTCATAGAAATAAAGTCCAGTAATGCATAAATTAGATTTAGGTTTTTCTGGTTTTTCTTCAACACTAATAACATTATTATCACTATCTAATTCCATTATGCCAAAGCGTTGTGGATCTTTTACCTCACAACCAAAAATTGTCGCATAACCCGCTTTTACATTTTCTTTAGCTTGCTCTAACATTTTAATAAAACCATTGCCATAAAAAATATTATCACCTAAAATTAAGGCAACCTCATCATCACCAATAAATTCTTCGCCTAAAATAAATGCTTGCGCTAAACCATCAGGACTTGGTTGGATAATATAATCTAAATTTACACCAAAATTAGACCCATCCCCTAATAATCTTTTAAAAGCCGTTTGATCTTCACTTGTAGTAATAATTAAAATATCTTTTATTCCAGCTAACATTAAAACAGAAAGTGGATAATAAATCATTGGTTTATCATAAATAGGAAGCAATTGCTTACTAACTGCTTTTGTAATTGGATAAAGTCTTGTACCACTTCCCCCAGCTAAAATTATTCCTTTCATCTTATCCCTCCTTTAAAGAAATAATATATGTATAAAAGAAACAATGTCATTTTATTAGTTAAATATAAAAGCACTATTCCTATAATACCTGCCTCATTATACTTTTTTTCAAAATACATTTGACTTTGTTTTAAAAGTTTATATTTATTTATCTTTTTGATGTTTTTATCAATCGTAACTGAATGATTATGAATTATTTCAACTCTATTATCAATAACAATTTGTTTTCTTTTCTTTTTTAGTTTCGAACAGAAAATATTTTCTTCATAATAAAGAAACACATAATCATCAAAATAACCGTTTTCTTGAATTGTTTTTATAGTGGTTAGAAAAAAGCAAAAACTTACAACATCAACACAAGTGATGTTAGAATTATAATAATTATCTTGATAATAACGATATTTTTTTTCTAATTTTGTTCTTAAATATGGTAAATTAAATAATATTTCTTCTTTAGGAGTTGGTAATTTCCACCCTCTATTAATAAAGCCATGCTCATTTACTCTTGGGGCTACTAATTCATATTTTCTAGCGCTTTCTAATAATTTTTTTAAATCATTTTCTTCTTTAATAACAATATCACTATTAGAGATAAAAACATAAGCATTGTCATATTTTTTTTCTAAAGATTTAATTCCATAATTAATTCCATAAGAAAAACCGTTATTTTTATCTGTTTTAATAAGTGTAATACAATTAATTTGTTTTAACATCTCAAATGAATTATCACTTGAATTATTATCGACTACAACTATTTCATCTAAGCACTTATATTTTTTAATATTATCTACTAAATGTTTAGTTGATGGATAATCATTATAGTTTATTATCATAAAAATATTCTTCATATTTTCACCACTTTAATTATATCGCAATTAACATTAAATTACAAATCTTTTATGACAATTATATTACTTTTTAAACTTTATTATTTTTACTTAATTATTTATTCATTTGTAAGCTTATCTTTTAAATAATTATAATTAATAACAATAATTAAACTAACCCAAATACTAACTGAAGGTGAAGTAAAAACATGACCTGAAAAAAGGGCTAATAAAAGAATTAACATAAGACTACAGACATAAGCAAAATGCTTGATACTATATATTTTTTTAAGATCATCAACAATTCTTAAAATAAAAACTACTGGTAAACTAAAATAAAGTAAAAATCCAATTCCATGTCGATACAAAATATCATAATAATCCATTTCAATTAATTTAGTACTTTCATTTTCCATATGATAATTTTCAATATAACCAATCCCCAATATTTGACTAGCAACATCCGCTTTTTCATAGCTCTCTTGTGTATTTCTTAAAAAAGTTAAACGCTTACTAAAAACAAAATGATCAATATTACTAACATCTAAAATCTCATCCATTTTATGAATATTTAAAAAATCTAAATGAATTTTAATATTTTTATAAAAAGGTGTTTTAGGGATAATTATAGCTGCCCCAATAAACATAAAAATAACCATAATTCCACTATATAAAATCAAATGATATTTTTTTTGCTTTGCACTATAATATATAAACCAAATATAAGTAAAAATCATAATAATAACTAAACTAAGCACAGGTACTTTAGTTCCAATCATAAAAAGAACAACTAGCGTTAAAAGAGATAGAAAAATTTTTTTAATCTTTTTTTTATCAATAAACATATAACCAATAATAAATGGCAATAAAAAGGATATAATACAACCAATTTCATTAGTTGCATTAAATAAACCAATACTACCTACTTTACTATATTTATAACTATCAAAACCAATTTTTAATAGATTAGGTATAAATACAAACAAAAGATAAATGATAGCTATATAAATAAAAAAATTAAACTTTATTTTGATATTTTTTTCTTCAAACACATTTAAAAAGAAAATAAAAATAAAAGGAAAGTAAAATGTTTTTATAGTGTTAGTCATTTCAAATGGGATTGCTGCTAAACTTTTAGTATTATAAATATTTATAACATATAAAATAAAATAGATAAAAATAAATAATATATATATCATTGTTATCTTTTTATATTTAGAATTACTTATAAAAATCAAATAATAAATAACAAACATAAGAAATAGGCACCTAAATATAAGGCCAATTGTTAAGTTAATCTTAAAAATATTTAACATTATGGCGGTTAAAACATCAATAAAAGGCTGAAGCCATAAAAAAAGCTTAATTATCTTTTCAATATTCATATTTACTACACTATTTATTCTCATCTAGAATCACCTAGTATTAATTATAATATAAATAACTATGTTTTTCAATTAAAAAAAGTTTTATATAAAAACTATTACAAATCAATATCTTAATTATTTATTGTGTTTTTTTGCTTTTCACGTAATGCTTTTGAGTATATACAGCCACAATAATCTTGGCGATATAGTTGGTATTGTTTTGATAGTTCAATAGAACGTTTATAACCATTTTTTTTCTTTAAATCAGCATATAGGTATTTAACTCCATATTCTTTTTCATATATCTCACCTAATTCATTTAAAAGTTTAGCATTTTTATAAGGACTTATTGAAAGTGAAGTTGTAAAATAATCAAACTTGTACTTTTTAGCTAGCATAGCTGTTTTACTAAGACGCATTTTAAAACATACTTTGCACCTTTTTCCACCTTCCGCTTCCCTTTCTAGACCTTTTATTTGTTCTTCATACATCTCATTATCATACTCACAATCCATTAAAGTTACTCGGTGCTTGTAAGTAGATAAAGACATGATTTTATCTAATTCCTTTTTCCTTTTTAAATAAGATCGGAAGAGCGTCGTGTAGGGAAAGAGTGTAG
>CAOJZR010000044.1 GCA_948466105.1 uncultured Bacillota bacterium
AAAGTCAATTCATTATAAGCAAACTAAAACATAATCTAAATTCTATTTCTTAGATAAAATATAAATCAAATTTTGATGGAGTTAAATTTTTAAAATCATTTTAATAATAACTATCTACTTTTACCTTTTTCAACACTTTCATTACTTTTTATATTATAGATTTCTTCAAGTAAATCATCATATTGACTTGGTTGAATGGTATAATTATTATAACCATTCCATATTTTAGCTCTAATTTTATTTAATATTGGTGCCCTACTAACACTTTCATATTTCTTTTGAAAAACTTCATCTCTAACATTAGTATCTTTTACTTTAATAGCATTTAAAATAGCTATTATTAGACTCAACGATAGAGTAACAATCATAAAACCATATATTCCTTTTCTATCTAATTTAAATCTTTTATTATTTTTAGGTTCTTTTCCTTCTTGAAGTGTATTAAAACACTTTTCATTTACAAATGTCATTTTGATTTTTGTTGCACTTATTGTTTCATCTTGTTTCGTAACTTTGGTTGCTTCTTTTTCATCATCAATAACATTTTCATTAGATTTATCTATATCATCAATACTTTTGCATAAAGCTTCTAATTCATTATAATTTAAATCTACTAGGTGCTTCATTTTTCTTTTTGCCAAATATTCATCTATACTCATATTAAGTGGAGCTAATTTTGTACTAATTTCATCTATTAAATCTATAATATTTATTAATTCTTTTATATTATGTGCTGTAATATCAAATTTGTAAATATTCCGTCCATATAAATATATATCTGAATTTATATTTCTTGCTTCTAACATTTTTATAATTTCTTTTAATTTTGTTCTTTTTATATTTAAAATAGAAACTTTCAGTTTATTTTTTAATTTATAAATTGTACTTTCTTCGATCAACCCTCTATTTTCTTGTTTCAAATATTTTTCATCTATATTTAATAAATATTCACCTAAAATTTCTAATTCTTCGTTACATTTTTTATAAAAATCTTGAAAATCATCAAAAGCTCTTACTTTTCTTAATATTTTTTCATATTTTTGTTTTACTTGAAGTTTCTTAGCTTCAAAAGAAATACTAATTATTGACCAATCTAAAAATTCTAATGCTTCTTTTTTTTCTACATCTAAATTTTGTCCATAACGCTCAAATTTAGGTTCCATTTCATCTAAAAAATCAAGATATTCACCAAGTGCTTTATAATATGCTTCTTTTTCATCTTTAAAAATTGAATTAACATCACATTCACGAGAATATTGGTTTTGTCCATGTCCTGTAACACCAGAAAAGCCATATTCCATTTCATATTGCTTTTTTCTTTCAGGATCACTTAAGGTCGCATATGCTTCATTTATATCCTTAAATCTTTCTAAACTTTTGTTATCACCAATATTATTATCTGGATGATATTTTTTAGCTAATTCTTTATATGCTGCTTTTATTTCTTGTGAAGAAGCTACTTTAGTAAGATGTAAAATCTTGTAATAGTCCTTTCCCAAAACTCCCAACTCCAATCTTCAAATACATATATCACAAAATACGATATATTTCAAGTTTTATGTTATAAATATTTAATTTTTTGATTATATTTTTATAGTTTTATTTTCAAAGAAAGTAAATTCTTAGTTATTTATATTGTTTATATAAAAATAATATTAAATGATATAATACTATATTTTAAAACTTGTGGTATTTGCCAAAGCTTTGTCATAATAATCCTTATTATTTTTTCTTGATAACTAAAATAAGATAAGAACCATTCTAAATGAATTCTTATCTTATTTTTAATATCTGTTTTCCCTTATCCTTTTACTATAAAAAAATACTTAACTGTAATTATTCAATTTTTTTCTCAATTCGCATTCCTATTTGTTTATATTCTTTATTAGCAATTTCATATTTAAAATATATAGGACTAGGACGTGTAGTATCAACTTCCATAACATGCTCATTCAATTCATTACTTTTACTAACTAAGGCTACCCTTATTGCAAATGGTTCTCTACCATCAGCATAAGCAATGTTGAAAAAAATTTTATATTTATTATTTTCCTCAATAAATTGTACTCCACTTAAAATAATGTCATCTATTTGTATGTTATTAACTAACCCACTGTTATCTAAACTAATTGAAGAATAACCTAATTCATTAAGATTAATAAATTTTTTATTTTTTCCTAAGAAGAATATGAAAAGTAATATTAAAATTATCAGTAATAACATCATAATTACTATTAAACCTTTTTTCATACTTATACTCGCTTTCTAACAGTAATAACAGCGCGATATCCCATTGGTGAATTTTTTTCTGACACAGAATAATTATTGTAATTAATTTCATTTCCACTTGCTATATAAAGAGTATATGTACTACAACAATTACTTTCTGTACATTCATTATGACATGATATATCACAACGTTCTGTACAATGTTCACTACAAGTCGCATCACCCCAACAACCATTAGCATCGCAACCACCACCACAGCTATAACAATTAGGTGGCAAACCACATACGGTTGAGCAACTAGGTCCACAATTACTTTTAATACATACTTCTTGACATGACTGGCAAGGTCTACAACTATAATCACTATTAGATGAATATGTTGAATAACAACTAGTAGTAGTATTAGTTTTAGTATAACCACTAGTAGCAACTGTAGCGGCTGTATCAGCAATTGTATTAACATTAGAGACAGTTAAAGTATGATTAGTATAATTTCTAGTTATTGCTGATAAATCTGTTGAATGACCATTATAACAAGTTCCATTATTATTTGTTGTCGCATATTTTTCATAACTAGTACTAGTATTACTTAGTGAATACCAAATATTAACACCATTTGAAGTCATTGTCCAAAAATTAGTTCCGCTTCCATTTACTAAAGTATTAACTAATTCTTCTTTTTTTATTAATCTAACATAAGAATCAGTTTCATTATTATAAACAATTCCACCACGTTCTATTTCTTGCTTTATCTTTGTTTTATTATTAACCCATGTTTCATTGACATATCTTTTAGCATCTGATGTATTCCATGTGTTGTCTATTCCATACATTCCAATTCCTACATTGTTTTTAGTTATTAAGGTTACAGTTTCTTCATCACTATCAACAACTAAGAATTCTTCATCCTCATAGTTAATTTCTTCTCCTTTAGTATAATCTTTATTATCCACACCATCATATGGTGCATCTACCTCTATATTCACATTTTGACTGTTATTTCCATCACTTATACCTACATATACTTTAGTAGCTTCTTTAAATCTTCGTGTCAAAATTTTTTCTTGATTTATTTCACTCCAATATTCCTTATTATCAGTAGTTGCTTCAATACAACTAGTTGTCTTATCAATACAAGCTCGTTCTTCATTTAAACTATAATAATATGCTAAACCATCACCTTTTTTAAAATTACAAGTTAATATCTTTTCACCTTTTTCATAATCAGTAGTAACAGCACATACTGGTTCTGGCAATATATTAGTTTTATAAATAAAGATTTTTTCTTTACTTTCAATATTATTATTATTTTTAGCTTTAGCTTTTATATTATAAACTGTATTATCATCTAATATATCAAATACCACATGAGCATCTTTGCTTTCTTGATAATTATTACATTCCTCATTTTCTTTAGCTATGCAATAAACGTAACTTTTAATTCCACTTTCATAATCAATAGCTTTAAAAGTAACATCTATTCTATTAGTTGTTATTTTATTATTTATGATTTCTAAATCAATTGGTGGTGTTTCATCATATTTAGCACAACTATCTTCATAAACTTTTAAAGCACCATAATAACCTATGGCACAATATTTATCATTGCCTATATATTCAGCATACATTTTCTCGTTTTTAAGAAGTGCTTTACCATAATAATTGTTGTTGTCTACATCTACTTTTCTGGCATATATACCTTCTACTAAATTAACATCTCCTATGGCACCTAAATATTCACTCATCCGCAAAATATTAGTAACTGAAGCTTCAAAACTTTTCTTTTCTGCCTTTTTTACTATTCGCATAATGCTTGGATATGTTATTAAGGCAATTACAATTAAAATTATCACTATTGCCAATAATTCTACTAAAGTAAAACCTTTTTGATTAGCACCCCCCCTTCTATTACAAACCATTTGTAAACGAAGGCTTTTTTTATTCTTTAAATACATACACCTACCAACTCCCTACTTTTAAACTATTATTTACTATTTATATTCTATCATAAAAAAAAATGAATGAAAAGAAATTATATTTTTTTTATGAAGTAATTATTGTAAATATAATTATACGCATTCATATTCTTTATTCAACAAAATAATTATTTCTAATTTAAATAATAGCTATTTCTATATTATATATACATCTTATCTCTTAATTTATAAATACTAAATATATTAATAATCATCAAAATAGCAACTAAAAAATCAACAATATTCCACATAACTGTAGGAGAGATAATACTGCAAACGAATAATAGACTACAACTTATTATTCTAAATATAGTTAATATTTTTATACTAACTTTCGTAAAAAAATATTTTAAACAAGATTCTCCGTTATAATATCCTGTTAAAATAGTAGAAAATGAAAAAAACAGAATTGATATAAACAATAAATATTCGCCTATTACACCAAAATGATATTTAAATGCATACTGAACAATTTCAATACCATTAATATTACCAAATTCAATATAATTATAATTTGATGTTAAAATAATAATAACTGTTGCTGTACAGATAAAAATAGTCGTAATATAGATACCTAACATTTGAATATAGCCTTGTTTAACTGAATTATTAGTACTAGAACAACTAGAAGTTATGCTTCCTGTTCCAAGACCAGCTTCATTAGAAAAAAAGCCTCTTTGCATTCCAACAATCATTGTAGGAATCATTCCACCTATAACAGATTTACAATTAAAAGCACTACTCATTATATTATAAAACATAGACGGTATTTCTGTGATGTTTACGATAGATAAAAAAAGAGCAACACCTAAATAAAAAATCCCCATTAATGGTACTAATTTATTCATTACTTTAGATATATTTTTAATACCACCTTTTATTACAAAAAATGATGAAACAGCAATTACAATACCTATTATATATGGCTGTGTTGGACAAAATAGAAGTAATGACTTAGTAATTGTATTTGCCTGAATTCCAATAAATCCTCCTGAATAACATATAATTACTAAAATTGCATATAATGCACCTAACTGCTTAAGACCTAATCCTTTTTTTATATAATAAGCAGGACCACCTTTATATATATTATCCTCATCTCTTTCTTTATAGATTATTCCTAATCCTGTTTCTACAAAGGTTATAATAGAGCCTATAAAAGCTGTCAACCATAGCCAAAAGATACTTCCAACACCACCAATATGAATAGCAAGCGCAACCCCAGCTATACTTCCAACACCAATTCTACAACCTAAAGTCATAATAAGGCTTTCTAAAGATGAAATACCTTTACTATCTTCCTTTTCAAACAAATATTTAAACATTGTTTTAAATTTGAATTGTCTAAACTTATAATAAAATGTAAAATAAATACCAATTACAATAATTAATGCCGTCGCAATAGCAAAAACAATATCACTTATTATTCTAAACATAGGCTTCACCACATAAATATTAACATCAATAAAGAAAAAAAATGTCAAAGAAAGACTTTTACATTTTAAAATAGCAAAAGATATGTTAAAATTAAAAAAAGAAAGAAGGTTATAACGTGGATTTTGTTGTGAATATCATAAAAGGAGCAATTATTGGTATTGCTAATATTATTCCTGGTGTTAGTGGTGGTACAATGGCTCTTACTTTAAATGTTTATGATAAATTAATCAATGCAGTTGGTAA
>CAOJZR010000045.1 GCA_948466105.1 uncultured Bacillota bacterium
GATATACCCCCCCCCCGGGATTGACGGTTTGCAAACGCATTGTCTTTCTTACCATTTATTTTCATATAATTAACAACTCCTTATTATTTTTTTATCATTTACTATTTATATAGTAACACAAACACAAAAAACTGTCACTATAAAAAACAAAAAATATTAACAATAAGAAAAAGTTTACAATTTTTATATACTAACAGTTTAAATTTATTTATTATAGTAATAACTTGATAATATGGATTAAGCATACAATCAAAAAAATTTTAAATCTTTTAAAAATTCACAATTATCATTTCACTATAATACATTATCTTCTACTGTTTAATATTTAGTAAATTTATAAAAGAATAGTCAAACTATCCTTGCCTATTTAGTTCTTATTTCAAAAAATAAATTAATTTTTAAATTTTTCACATATTCTTTATTTAATGACAATAACAAAAAAAGATACTAATTTGTATCTTCATTAACTAATTCTAAAATAACCATTAAAGCATCGTCGCCTCTTCTTTCAGTTAATTTTAAAATTCTTGTATATCCACCATTTCTATTTTGATATCTAACTGCAAGTTCATCAAAAACTTTTTTTACAACTTCATTATCATTGTGTAAAAAGGCTAATGCTTTTCTTCTTGCTACTAAAGATCCATCTTTACCATAAGTAATCATTTTATCAACAAATTTACGAACTTCTTTAGCTCTAGTTTCTGTTGTTTCAATTCTTTCATTCATGATAACATCTTTAGTTAGATTAGCTAACATACTTCTTCTATGTTTGTTGTCGCGTCCTAATTTTCTATAAGCCATTTTTAATCCTCCTTACTAGTCATCTTCTCTAAATTTAAGTCCCATATCTTTAATTTTATCAATAACTTCTTTCAAAGATTCTTTACCTAAATTTCTAATTTTCATCATTTCTAATTCTGATTTTTCAGTTAAATCACCTAATGTATTAATACCCGCTCTTTTAAGACAATTATATGCCCTTACAGAGAAATCTAAGTCATCAATTGATGTCTCTAATTTCTTCATTTTTGTATCTTCTTGCTTAGCATTCATAATACCAGTCATATCTGCTATTTCACTTAAATTAGTGATAATATTCAAGTGTTCAATAAGTATCTTAGACCCAAGTGCCATTGCATCTTCTGGTCTAATTGAACCATTAGTCTCTACATTAATAATTAACTTATCATAACTAGCATCCTGACCTACACGAGCAGTATCAACTTCATAACTAATATTTTCAATAGGTGAATAAAGTGCATCAATAGGAATATAACCAATAGCATTATTCTCTATGAATTTTTTATTATCATTAGCTGGAACATAACCACGTCCATTAGCTATAATTAATTCCATATCTAATTTGCCGCCTTTAGCAAGTGTCGCTATTTCTTGGTCTTTATTTACAATCTCAACATCAGATGGTGTATCAATCATTCCTGCTGTAACTGGACCTTCAGTGTTAACATGTAAATGAAGAACTTGATTTTCTTTGCTATGATTAAGTATAACAATATTTTTTAAATTTAAGATAATTGAAGTTACATCTTCAACAACACCCTCAATGGTTTGAAATTCGTGCATAACACCATCTATTTTAACTGCTACAATAGCACTACCTGGCATACTCGATAGCATTACACGACGTAAAGCGTTACCTAAAGTATGACCAAAGCCTCTTTCAAGTGGTTCTAATTCGAATTTTCCAAAACTATTACTTTCGATATAATCTACGATTTTATATACTGGTTTTTCAAAATTTAGCATAAAGCACTCCTTTCTTTTTATCCACGTGGACGTTTTGGTGGACGACATCCATTATGTGGAATAGGTGTTACATCTGTTATAGAAGTAATTTCAAGACCAGCAGTTTGAAGTGAACGAATCGCTGTTTCACGACCAGCACCTAAACCTTTAGCATAAACCTCAACCTTTTTCATACCCATATCAACAGCAGCACGACCTGCAGCTTCTGCACTCATTCCTGCAGCATATGGAGTTGATTTTTTACTTCCTTTGAAACCTAATGTTCCAGCAGATGCCCAACTAATTGCATTACCATTCATATCACATATAGTTACAATGGTATTATTAAATGTTGATTTAATATAAACTTTACCTTCTGGTACATTCTTTTTAACCTTACGTTTTCTTGGTTTATAAGCCATATTATAACCTCCTTTATAAAACTATTTTTTCTTATTAGCAACAACTTTACCTTTACCTTTACGAGTTCTAGCATTACGAGAAGTTCTTTGACCTCTAACAGGTAAACCTTTTTTATGACGAGTACCTTCATATGAATTAATTTCCATTTTAGTTTTAATATTCATATTTATTTCACGACGTAAATCACCCTCAGTTATATATTTATTAACTTCTTCACGAATACGTCCTAATTCATCATTATCTAAATTTTTCGCTCTTTTATTGATATCAACATTAGCATCTTTTAAGATTTTATTTGATAAACTTCTTCCTATTCCATAAATATATGTAAGTGCGATTTCTATTCTTTTATTATCTGGTACATCTATACCTTTAATACGTGCCATAAAACACCTCCTTATTAACCTTGTTTTTGTTTATGTTTAGGGTTAGAACATACAATAGTAATTCTCCCTTTACGCTTAATTACTTTACATTTATCACATATTGGTTTTACTGATGCTTTCTTTTTCATTATAATTCCTCCCTACTAATTCCTATAGGTAATGCGCCCACGTGTTAAATCATAAGGTGACATTTCCAAGGTTACCGTATCACCTGGTAGAATGCGAATCCAGTTCATTCGGATTTTACCAGAAACGTGAGCTATTACAATATGTTTATTTTCAAGTTCAACCTTGAAATCCCCGCCTGGTATTTTTTCTAATACCTTACCAGTTACTTGTATCATATCTTTCTTTGACATTCAATCACCTCTTTGTAAGTATTTCATATCCACTTTTTGTGACAACAATAGTATGTTCAAAATGCGCTGACGGTAAATCATCAGCTGTTATTATTGTCCAATCATCATCTAAGATATAGACCTTAGCTGTACCTAGATTTAGCATTGGTTCAACAGCTATAACCATGCCTGCTTTTAATAGTGGACCTGTATTTTTAGTTCCATAATTAGGAACATCAGGGTCTTCGTGTAAATTACTACCTACACCATGACCAACTAATTCTTTAACAACTCCTAGGTTGTATTTTTTAGCAACACTACTTACTATAGCTCCTATATCACCAATTCTAGCTCCTTCTTTTATAACAGAAAGACCTGCATATAAAGCTTCTTCTGTGTATTCCATTAAATATTTTTTATCATCACTTATATTACCAACAGCGTATGTCCAAGCTGAATCACCATGATAACCTTTATAACAAGCTCCTATATCAATTGAAATAATATCGCCATTTTTTAATTTACGATTACTTGGAATTCCATGTACAACTTCTTCATTAATTGAAGTACAAATACTAGCGGGAAAACCTTCGTAATTTAAAAATGAAGGTGTAGCTCCAGATGCTATTATATAATCATAAGCTAATTTATCTAATTCTTTAGTTGTTACACCTGGTTTGATATGTTTTTTTAAATAATTATGTGTATCTCCTACAATTTGACCAGCTTGCTTCAAAAGTTCAATTTCACGTTCTGATTTAATACTAATCATGTATCTCACCTAGAATTTCTTTGATTTGCTCAATGGTTTTGGATGTTGAAATACTACTATCAACCCAATATAGTTTTTGTTTTTCCTCATAATATGAAATTACTTTTTTAGTTATAGTTTCATAGTTATCATAACGTTTTTTTAATGTTTCCTCATTATCATCTAAACGTTTTTCAAGCGGCAGCTTACATTCATCACAAAGATTTTCAAACTTAGGCTTAAGTTCATCACTTTCTGTGTTATATACTTTTTTACATTTTGGACAACTACATCTGCCTAAAAGTCTTTTATGCGCTAAATCATAGGATATATCAAGTAATATTACCTTATTAATTTCTATATCTAATTGATTTAATAATTCATCTAGATGTTTAGCTTGATTAATATTTCTTGGATAACCATCTAAGATGAAATGTCTAGTGTTTTTTTTCAATTCCTGTTCAAAAAGTTCGTTTACAATTTCATCATCTATTAGTTCACCATTTAACTGTTTTTGTTCAATTCTTTTTCTATATTTGCCATTAATTTTAATTTCACGTCTTAATAAAACCCCTGTTGAGATACATCTATATCCATACATGTTTTCCAAAATCTTTGATATTGTTCCTTTACCTGCAAGGGGAGGTGCGATTAAAATTAAGTTTTCCATTTATCTTCGGCCTCTTTTATAATTACGACTTGCTAGTTGACTTTGAATTTGCTTATATGCCTCAAGTGCGACACCAACAACAATTAATAATCCTGTTCCACCTATACTTACAGTTGTTGGAAGATTTGTAAACATACCAAATAAAATTGGTAGTGCTGCTAATAAGCTTAAGAAAATACCGCCAACAATTGTGATTCTTTTTAAAACTTTTGTTATATATTTAGTTGTCTCTTCACCTGGTCTAATTCCTGGAATATAACCACCATTTTGATTTAAGTTATCAGCAAGTTCTTTAGGTTTTAATTGTACAAAAAATGTATAAAAATAAGTAAATCCAACAATACTAATAACATAGATTAAAAAACCTGTACCACTTGTCATAGTAAGCCATTTTTGAATAAATAAATTATATCCATCATTTTTTAGAAAAGCTCCTATTAGGGCTGGAATAGAAATAATAGCTGATGCGAATATAACAGGCATTACTCCAGCTGAATTTAGTTTGAAAGGTATATAGTTTTGGTTTCCTATATAACTACTATTGGTTCTATTAGCATATTGAATTGGTATACGACGTTCTGCACTTTCTTCAAAGATAATACCAATAATAACACCTAAATAAACTAAAACGAATAAAACAAATAAGACAATGCCAAGTAATTCTTTTTGGGTAGTTGTTGTATCAATTAAAGCAGTCCAAGCAGTTGCGAACATATTAGGCATACTAGCAACAATTCCTGCCATAATAATTATTGATATACCATTACCTACTCCCTTAGCTGTTATTTGATCGCCTATCCATAAAAGTAAGGCTGTTCCTGCAGTTAAAATTAAAGAAAACTGCATATAATCCATAACGCTACCATTACCTACATAAGTAAATGAATAAATATAACCTTGTAAGAAGGCTATCATAATACCTAATACTCTTGTTATAGCATTCAACTTGTTTCGTCCAACTTGTCCTTGTTTGGCTAGTTCTGAAAAATATGGAATAATATCTAATTGCAAAAATTGTGTAATAATGGATGCAGTGATATAAGGCATTACGCCTAAAGCAAAGATGGAAAATTTTTCCATTGCTCCACCACCCATTACATTTAAAAGTTCTAAAAAGCCAAGTCCATTTGCCCCAATTGCTTCTTTATCTATTCCAGGAACAATAATGGAAGTTCCTAACTTAAAAACAAAAAGGCAAAGAAATGTAAACAAAATTCTTTTAAGTAAATCTCTGTTTTTAGGTTTGAAGATTTCTTTTACAAGTGTCATTAGATCACCTCTGCTTTGCCACCTAGTTGTTCTATAGCACAAACGGCTTTCTCTGAGAATTTATTTGCTTTAACAGTTAATTTTTTTTCTAAATTACCTTTTGCTAAAACCTTAATTCCCGCTAATTGTTTTTTTACTAATCCCATTTCTTTTAATAATTCTGGAGTTACTACACTACCATCTTCAAATTTATTTAAATCA
>CAOJZR010000046.1 GCA_948466105.1 uncultured Bacillota bacterium
GTTCTAGCAGCTATAGCCTGGGCCTTTCTTGCCTCTAATGTTGCTCCCCCAAATTCAGCTGTAACAACACCTGCTACATAATCTTCTAAAGACATCGTACCAACATTTTTTACTGTTATATTGGAACATTTACCATTATAAATACTAGAACTACTTATAATATTATTACTTTTATTGCCTCTAAGAATTAAACTAGCTGTCTTAGCAAAATCAAAAATCTCTTTAACAGCAACTGTTACCCTTAAATTTTCTCTTTCATTTAATTTGTCAGAATCTTTACTGTAAAGCTTCTTTGGAACATAATCTTCCTTTAAATACTTTTCATACTTTTCTAAATCGTGACGATAACTTATCTCAGGAGCCTTTTCTCCTCCCCTAGTACAATAATTTTCATTTTCAGGATACTCATCAATATCAAGACCTTCAAGCGTATCAACAACATAAGTATCAATTAAATTTCCCATTATATCATAAATATTACATCGTCTAACAACCTTTTTATTAATCTGTTTTTTGGCCACATTTGTTATCTTCTTTTTTAATTTTTTAAACTGAGTTGCATCAACTTCAATATCTTCATTAGTAATCGTTGATAAATCAGTAAAAAGTTTATCATAGTCTATTTCATTATACAAAAGCGTAGCCGTAAGCAATCCTGTATCAATTTTAACACCATATTTATTGTCATATGTATCATAGATATCAGCAATTCTTTGATAAAATTCTTTTTCATCCTTTTCATCACAATATTGTGTACTATGTGGACAAAAACGTGTGAAAAGATTAGCTGTTGATTCAAAAAAAGTAGATTTATTTCTTTCAAATAGTTCTGCAAACTCAATTATCCTTATAATTGGACCAATCACAAATATAACTGCTAAAATAATCCAAGCAGCAATAGGCAGAAGTGTCATCGTAGCTGTAAAAATAACTTGAAGTTTAATCTCCTTAACTGCTTTTACTATTTTATTTAACTGTTTATCAACCTCAGGATTTTCATCAATTTTTTCAGCGATTTTATCAGACGCACTAGCAGCAATAGGTTCTGGCACCCCATGTGCTACTAAAAAACCTGTTGCAACCTGTTTAGTTACATCTTTAGCAGCTCCTTTAATAGCTTCTGTCTCTTGTTCATTTTGGCCATTTGTTGAAATAGAATTACCTTCAGGAAGCTTTATATTCGAATTTCGATTATTTAATCTTTCTTCATCTTCTTCACTATAACCAGAATCTCTATTTGCTCTATAACCATTAAAACTATAGACATTATTATGGTTATTTGTACCTAGACTGCTATTATTTTTTGTTGACAAAGGAATAACATTACTGCCTAAATTATTTTGTTGATTATTTTTAAAAGGAACAACATTATCATTAGGTGGCGTTATATCACTATCAATAGACGATTCATCATTATAATCTTCATCAAAATCATGTGCATTCATAAAACCACCACCCTTACATTAATTATAATCCGCCCTGACTACCAAACGAATCAAGTTCTTGTTCTGTTACAATTATATTGATACGCATTCTACGGCTTCCACATACAAATAAAGCTTCACCCTGATTGTATCTTTTAATACTTTCTTTCTCGTTATCATTTAAATCAATCAATCTAGATAAATCTTCAACTGCCTGTTTTTTAAGCCCCATAACTAAATAGTAAGAAGCATTATCAAAAATAGCTTTACCTTGTGTTATAACTTGTGGACTAGCAAAATCTGTTGGTTGTTGAGTAATAATAATCGTACCAGTATTATATTTACGTGCACGTCTTTGAACCTGAGCTAAAAAGTCAGCTCCAAGAGAGTTATTATCTGATAATAAAACATGTGCCTCATCAACCATTAAAATGGTATTACGAGCCTGATTCAAAGTAAGCCCCCAAGCATATTTTAAAATATTGAAAAACAATGCATTTCGAATATTTTTATCTGAATTCATTAACTCTTTTATGTTAAAGACGATAAAATCACTTTCTGGTCTAATTGTAGTATGTCCATCAAAGTAGTATTTTAACTCTTTAACAATTGGACGAATTTTAAGTTCAAGACGCTCCAATACATCCTTTTCTTGTGATTTTTCTGGCATTGATAAAATTCTACCCTTAATAGTCGCATAAACGTCTTTAAAAGTTGGATAATCTTGTGAAGTCATCTTTGAAAAATCAGTCTCAAAATCAATACCAAAACGACGATAAGTTTCTTGTACAATTTCGCTAAACATATTAACTATATCTTCACTAATTGTTGGATCATAATATTTAAGAAAAGCTTTTAACGTCTGTAAAGTTCTTGTAAGAACAGTATAACCAAGACCATTTTTTACTTCCTCTTCATCAGCATCAATAATGACTTCCAAGGGATTAATCATCCCATATTGACCACCTTTACCAAGATCAATAAAATCGCCACCATACATTCGAGCCATATCTTCAAGTTCACCTTCAGGATCAATAATAACAAGTTGATTATCATTTCTAATATGAGTTCTAAGCATCAGCTTAGCAGCCGTTGATTTACCACTACCACTTGTACCAAGAATTATCATATTAGCATTATTACGATTATGCTCTTTTTTTACTTGATATAAAAATTGATTAAAAAGAATAACTCCACCCGAAAAATCTGTTCCAAGTAATGTTGATAAACCTGGGTCTTTAATACTATCAAAGATAAAAGGATACATGGCCGCAATTGTTGGTGAAGCAATTGGTGTACCAATTCGATTTTCAATTGATTGTTTTGGATAAATAGGTAAAATAGATTTTAGTACTTTTTCTTGCTCAAAACGAAGAGGAAAAGCTTTTAATTCCATAGCCTCTAAATAATTCTTAACTTGTAGTTTTTTAGATAATAATTCATCTTGTGAATCGGCAGTAATCATAATATGCATTTGAAAATCGTATATTTTAGATTGACTTGCCGCTAATTGTGAAATGAAATATTCTAGTGATTCATAATCTTGACGAATTCGTTCTTGAATTGTACGATCACGTTCTTCTTGATATCTAGATTTTAAATCGGCTATTTCTTTATTAAGCATCTTTGAAATTGAAGAAAAAGGTAAAGGAATATGTTTTATTACAACTTTAATTCCTGACATGCTTGTCAAATTAGACAAATAACCTGGTCCAATAAATCTAGGATAAGATGTTATTGTTAAAATAGTTGCAAACTTATCACTAATAATAAATTCAGCTGGTTTAAACTCTAAGCCTTTAGGGGCAATTTGACTTTTAATATCCATTAGGCCACCACCGTTCCAAAAGTTGTTGTCTGCCCACCATTTAAAAAGTTATCCAAAATCATTCTAAGATCGTCATTTGTTGTCTGATAAGCTGTAAGACCTGAACTTGCAAAAGCATTAATAAGTCCTCTAATTCGCTTTTGAATTAATTCGTTATCTTTCTCTTTAAATAACAAGAAATATTCTGTATCAACAACATTATTATTAGTAAATAAATTAGCCTTATTTATATCTTCCATAATAAGCTTTCTTTTAACTGGATTAGTAACAGAATTATATAAAAGCTGTAGCTGTGACAAATAAACATTTATATCAACAGGCCTGTCAGCAGCAATTATCCAAAATTCATAATCAATAATATTATAGACATTTCTTAAATTGGTTATAATTGCATTTTGTGTATCATAATCTAAGATAAAAATATTTTTAGGCATTATCTTAACACCTGTTACTTTTTCATTATTATCAAGAACAATAATACCATTAGTTATACTTTTTACAGGAATGTCATCATTTGTATATTTACTTTTTTTCTTCTTCGCCACTATTATAGCACCAACCTTTCCATACAAATCTCTGTCTTGTTGTAAAAAATTCAAACATTGATTTAATAACAGTCATCATATTATGATAATTAGGTATTGGCATTACTAGAAAGCCAGTTATTAAAGCAGGAAGTAAAGCAATTAAAGCAAAAGTTAACTGCTCTACTGGTAAAATCATTAAAAATAGTAAAGTTGTACCTACACCACTAGCAAATAAGGTCAATTCTTTTGGTGTAAATAAGCCAAATATATATAATGATTTTTTAGAATTTGCTGGTATTAAATATCGATTCATAGTATCACACCCTTTTTATTATTTTCCACTACTTTTTTGTTTTTTCATTTCTTTATCAAAATGATCATTTCCCGCTTTAGTTAGTAATGAGAATATTTGTGTCATCTCTGCGGCAGTTGCTATTTGACCAACTGTACTAGCACCAGATGTTATTTTAGTATATTTCGTAATACCAGTGGCATATTCTTGCGCTAACCTAGCAACATATTTAGAAAAATCATCATTTAAATTAGCTAAATTATCTGCATCTACTTTCTTATTTGGATCGGAAACAGTACTATTATACATTTTAGCTATATTTTTAGCCTCAGCTTTATAGTTAACTGTAGGATCTATATTTAATTCTTGACTCAAACTATTAGCTGTATTCGTATCACCTTGTGATAAAGCTGTTTCATATCGTGAATTAGTTTGATTTTGATAATTTTGTAACATAGTTTGTGAATTGCTTATAGTTGCCTTGATTCCTTTGGCCTCTTTTACACCAGGTGTATCTTCTTGCTCAACTGTAGCATAAGCAATACTTCTATTAGCTTTAGTTGCTAAATTTTCAATTGTACCACTAATACCACCTTTCCTTGAAGAATCACCAGTTATGGCAGAAGCATATAAATCCTTAGCTTTTTGACCGCTATAATCTTTATCATTTCCAGAAAATTTAGAATGCGACAATCTACCTAAAGCTTCAGCATTCGCAGCCTTAAATTGTGTTGCCATTCGCATTGGATAATTTTGAAGATCTTTTCTAAAAGCTTTATCAAAATTATCTCCAAATTTCTGCCCATGAAATTTCTTATTTATACCTTCAACTAAACCAACGCCAAGAGCTCTTGGAGCAGCCATCACACTACCTGTTGCTGCTACTGCTGTTCTACCTGCATATGTAAGACCTGCTGCCATTACTCCTCCAGCAAGTGGTATTTCTCCAACTTTTTTCTTTGGACTTAAAGTCATCTTACCACCTAAATCAACGCCAGTTAAATCTTTAAGTAATTGTGGTACCATCTTTACAAACATAAGTGTACCCAAAATCATAAATACTTTAACTAGGAAAGAGACATTACTACCTGTAAGAGCATTTTGAATTGCATTGTTAGATATTATTTCACTTATAATAAATACACCGAAGTAAATAGCAATAAGTCTAATAAATAAATCTAAATACACTGTTGTACATTTTTTAAACCATTTACTAAACATTCCACTTTTAGAACTTTTTGGATCTAATCTTGAAATAATAGGTATCGGAGCAACTAACTGTAAAAAAGCAAGTTGTACACTACGAGCAGCAATGTCAATACAAAATAACAATAAAATATAAGCAATAAATCCGCCTGCTAAAGTCGGAACTAAAATCATATAATCAAAGACATAATCGCCATTCTTATTTTGTAACATAATAAAATCTGTTGATTGATCAAGAAGGGTATTAAAATTCTCACTTTGATAAGCGTTTAAAATATTACGATAATTAAGCGATTCTTTCAAACCTAAATTAGTGTCTGCTCCCGTACCGGTTAATGTTTGCTCACAATTTTTTCCTTCTGGTGATTCGTATGCTTTATTAATCAAAACCTCACATTCAGGATAAACATCCAAATCAATGTGAAAGAAAGCTTGAAAAGTTGTCGAAGCCATTAATTGTCCAGCATTATCACTATAACTAGAATTAGTA
>CAOJZR010000047.1 GCA_948466105.1 uncultured Bacillota bacterium
AGTTTGCAAACACAATATTTATATTACTCTTTATTTTCATATAATCCGCAACTCCTTAAGTTTCAATTACTATTTACTATTTATATAATATCACAAATATTAGTAAATAGAAACAGATAAAAGAAAAAAATTGCATATGTGCAATTTCTATAAATTTTTAATAGCGTCCTCAAAGCGTTTAAGAATTCTTTCTTTACCCATAAGGTTCATAATTTCATATAAATCAGGTGTTTCATTTAAGGAAGTCAAAGCCACTCTT
Source organism: uncultured Bacillota bacterium (assembly GCA_948466105.1). Taxonomy (GTDB): domain Bacteria; phylum Bacillota_I; class Bacilli_A; order RF39; family UBA660; genus CAOJZR01. The sequence goes on from CAOJZR010000047.1 coordinate 260, forward strand.
AAAACCATACTAATATCGCCAACATGCCCTTTAAAAGAAGCTGGCATTTCTTTAAACTCTTTAACTTCTCTTGCATAACCTAACTTTTCACTTAAATCTTTCATTTTATTAAACCATTCATCTTTAGAATCAATAATATAAAATTCATTAATATATGTATTTAAAATCGTTTCTATTTCCTTTTTATCTGTTATTGGATAAATGTATTTTTTATCATAGGTATAATAAAGCTCATCATACATATACCAATTTAATTTTTTAATTTCACTCATCATACTAAGATCTTTACGAGGTTTTTTTTGAACACGTTCAATATTAAAAACACTTTTAGAATAAGATTCATATTTAACTAATAAATCATACATCTCTTTATCATAATTTTTAGTATATTCTAAAGCTAAATTATAAACCTCATCTTTAGTAAGTCTACTTATATAGTTCTTAGAAATATTAAGTAATTTAGACACATCAAATAAAGATCCACTTGAACTTATTTTGCTAAACTCCAATTTAAAATCATCTAAAGTTTTATCTTTATTTTGATCATACCATCCTTCAAAGTTTGAATTAGCAACAGTACATAAATACAAAAGAACAGCTTCAACAGGTATCCCAAGTTCAGTATAATAACTAACAGCTGCTTCAGGATCTTTACGTTTAGAAAGCTTTCGTCGACCATTTTCAGTATCTTTCATAAGAGGCGCAATATGCGCATATTTTGGTGCTTTAAAACCAAAAATACTAAATAATTGTGTATGAATAGGAACACTACTTAGCCATTCATCCCCTCTTATAACATGAGTAGTATGCATTAAGTGATCATCAACAAGATGCGCAAAATGGTAAGTAGGTAATCCATCACTTTTAATAATAACAATATCTAAGTCATTAACAGGCAGTTCTATAACTCCTTTTACTAAATCTTTAAATTTAAACTTATCTTCAAAATTGCCAGGTGATTTAAGACGAATTATATATTTTTCTCCATTGTCAATTTTTTCTTTTGCTTCTTCTTTAGTAATATTACGATATTTAGCATACTTACCATAATAACCTAAACGTTCTTTTTGACTTTCTTGTTTTTTTCTAATTTCCTCTAATTCTTCTTCTGTACAAAAACATGGGTATGCTAAATCATTTTCAATTAAATATTTAGCAAAAGCTTGATAAACATCTTTTCTTTCACTTTGAATGTAAGGACCATAGTTTCCCATTTGACTACTTTGGCTAATTACACCCTCATCAATATTAATTTGAAAATTTTTAAGATCAGTAATAATTCCTTCAATTCCATGCTCAACTTCTCTTTTTTTATCTGTGTCTTCAATACGAAGGAAAAACACACCATCTGTTTGTTTAGCCATTTTCCTACTAATAAATGCTGCAAACAAACCACCCATGTGAACAAAACCTGTTGGACTTGGTGCAAAACGTGTTACAATAGCATTCTCTTTCAAATCTCTTATAGGATACATTTTTTCATAATCTTCCACTGTTTTATCAATACCAGGAAGTAACATATTAGCATATTCTTTATTTGTCATAATAATCCTCCTATGTGCTATTTTATCATTAATCAAACAATCTGTAAATTTTTTACAAACTTTTTTTATTTTTTTCATAACAAATTAAAGCATTTTTTAAAAACATAGCAACGGTCACAGGTCCAACACCACCAGGAACAGGTGTAATAAATTTTACCTTAGTGCTGACATCATCAACTACATTACCAACAATTTGACCATTTTTATATATAGTAGCTGCATCAATAATAACTGCATCTTCACAAACCATTTCTTTAGTTATAAATTCTGCTTTATTAGCAGCACATATCAAAATATCGGCTTTTTTAGTAAAGGATGCTAAATCTTTGGTATAACTATGACATATTGTTATAGTAGCATTTTCTTTTAATAGCAAAGGAATAAGAGGTTCCCCTATTAACTTACTTCGCCCTATAATAACAACATTTTTACTAACTAATGATATATTATAATAATGCAATAATTCTAAAATACCTTTAGGGGTACAAGGAAGCAGAGCACAAGTGCCACTATATAATTGCATTTTATTTTGATTGGTTAGACCATCAATATCTTTACTAGCTTTAATTGTATTAATTATTTTGGTCTGATTAAATTGTGGTGGCAATGGAAGTGAAACCATAATAGCTGTAATTGTTTTATCTTCATTACATTTTTTTATAAGATTGATAATTGTTTGTTCACTTACACTTTCTTTTAAAGAAATTACTTCTAATGTAGCGCCAATTTGTTTACATGCTTTAGCTTTATTTCTTATATATAAGTTATTAGCTTCATTTATAATAACAATATCAACAATTTTTAAGTCTTTCGGTAAATCTTTTTTTCTAATTTCGCTAATGATTTTTTTTCTTACCTCGCGACCATCTAGTATCATTTAAACATTTCCTCAATTGCTTTAGCATAAATATTTTTAGCTTTTTTATATCCATCTTTTTCTAAATCAACAAAATTTTCCATCATTACACCACTATTTACTTCAAGCACTAAAAGTTGACCATCTTCTAATTCAATAATATCGATACTACCAAATTTTAAATTTAATACTTTTGCTACTTCTAAAGCTATTTGCTGAATTTGATTTTTTAAAGCTACTGGTACATCTAAAGATATATGGGCACCTTTAGAAAGATTAAAACGCCACTCTACTTCATATCTTTCGTTTTTTTCTAAAACTCTTTGTAATTGTTCTTTTTCTTTAATACAAGCTAAATTTAAATTAGATAATAATTCATAAATACTGCTTTTACCATCACCGACAATGGTCTTTTTACATTTTTTATAAAAAAGTTCAACCTTATCATTCAAAATAATTGTTCGATATTCATATTTAATCTTATAATAAGGTGATAAGGTTATAGAAGAACATTTTTGAAGTAAGCTATAAGTCATAGTTAATATATTTTCTTTATCTAAATGGTAAACATCACTACCACATGTACCTACAGTATTTTTTAAAACAACATCATAATTATAATTAGAGGCATATTGTAATAGTTCAGTTTCTTTAAAATTTCTAAAGAAAATATTATACTCTGCAACAGGAATAGCAAAATGCCTTAATACTTCATAAGTTGCAAATTTATCATCACAAAGAAAAGCTGCAGAATAGTCATTTAAAGCAAATTTATAACCCACTATATATCTTACTTTAGATCCTTTCTTTAAAATCATAATATAATTTTTTGAAACAAATGATAAGTCTATGTTTTTTTCTAAACATATTTCTTTGACTAATTTATGAATATACTTCATTTTTATAATCTCCTTTTTCTTCATAAGCTTAAAATTATTTAAAATAACTATAATCTTTTTTAACCAATATTCTTGATTATAATCTTCTTTAGTAAAAAAAGCAATAAGATAAATATTTTTGAATTATTTTATAAACATTTATTATCTTTATTATTATGGTTTTAGAATACAATAGAATAAAGAATTTATATGTATAACTTTTGAAAGGAGAAAAAATGGACCATAGTGAATATATTTTAGATTTTGTTATTCCTGCTGGAAAAAGAGGTACAACAGGTGCAAATGGTCTTCCAGGAAAACAAGGACCAACTGGACCTACATCTCAAGAAGACTTAATTTATAATCAATACAATAATTCATTTACTACAGGATTATTGAATATTTTTAAAACTATTATTTTACCTGATGATTCATTATGTTTTAGTGTTAATAACAATGAAATTACTATTAACAAACCAGGTAATTATGAATATACGCTTTGTGGGAAGATAAATGGTAGTGCTAACCTTAATATTCAAGTAATTGATGAAAATAGTAAATTAGATAATATCGCATCAATTAGTTCAGTTAAAGAAGCAACTTTATTTTCTAAATCAGGTATTTTAAAAATTACTTCTAAACAAAAAATACGTCTTTACTTTTTTGCCAATGCTACTAATGCTAATGTAGAACCATTAAAATTTATAATAAAAAGGCTTCCCTTTTAAACATACTAATTTATACTAATATTAAAATTTGTGTTTATTGAAGAAGTAATATATACATATATTCTTAGATTTTAGAAAGGAGATATATATGCAAAATAGTTCAAATTATACTTTAGATTTCATTATTCCGATTGGACCGACTGGTCCGACTGGTCCACAAGGAATTGAAGGCATAACTGGACCGACTGGACCAGCTAGTTTAAGTGCTCTTATTTTTAGTGATTTTAATAGTATGCCTAAACAAGGTTATTTGACAATTTATAAAAATACAATTTTACCAACTAATTCTCCTGTTTTTATTCCTAGCAGTGATCAAATTAATATTACAGAACCAGGTAACTATGAATTTATTATTAGTGGTACAATTGGCGGTCTCTCAGCAAATGAAATAATATCTATAAGTATGGAAGTACAAAGTGAAGATGGAATGAAGTACAGCGTTATGCTTGCTTCAATTGTAGCAGATGCAAACCAAGAGTGTTTTGCACAAACCATGCTTTTAACTTTTGAAAAAAAGCAAACAATTAAACTTTATTTAAGGAAAAATGATATTTATAATTCTAGTGCTGAAACGGTAAACTTATTAATTAAAAAACTGGCATTTTAATATATATTGTTAAATTTCTTTCTTAAATTTATAGAATTTATTTTATTATTTTTGCTAAAAAAATTTATACTACATCAAACAAAACGTTAATAAATTGTTAAACCTACAAAAGGGAATCTTATAAATTAGTATTTATTCTAAGATTCTCTTTTTACTTTGCAGTTACGTTTAATTTTTTTAATTATTTTATTTTTTATCTAGTTTCTATTATTTAAAGCACTAATATATTTATTCAAATATTTATCTCTATCTTTTAAATTATATTGCATAATAAATCTTGGATGTTCTAAAGCAACAATCTTATCAAAAAGTTTATACTCCTCATTAATTTTTTTTAAAAATTTAAAATTTTCTCCACTTCCTATACAATAACATATAGATGTATCAATTCCAAAGGAAATCTGTTTTTTTAATGATTCAACAATAAAAGGATATAAGTTTTTTTTCAACATTTTATTTTCATAATAATTTGAATTAACTTCATTTCCTTTCGAATTTATATTTACTATACCAAGTGGACATACAAAATTCATAAAAAAATGTTTATAAAATTTTTCACAACCACCATATTGTTTCATAATATCATACAAAAAATCAGAAGATGATTTATTTATATAAAAATTATCAATCATAATACCTGTTTCTTTATAAAGATGACTCGCATCTTCAAATGGAATACCTGTTGTTGCTGTGCCTTTTCTTGCTGGAGAACTACCAAGTATTAAATATCTTTTATTATGGTCATTAT
>CAOJZR010000048.1 GCA_948466105.1 uncultured Bacillota bacterium
TTTACGACTATCTATTGGATTTACTTCCCTTAAAATATATCCTTGTTGCTGTAATCTTTTTAAAGCTTTGGTTATCGTTGCCGGTTCACGATTAGTTAACTGAGCTATTTTACTTTGATTAATCTCTTTATTTTCATAAATTAGCATAATAATTAACTGCTGATTTGGATATAAACCAATATTAGCTAGCATGGGATACATTTTTTTATAAAAAGCAACATTAACTGCTCTTAATACATCACTTATTCGTTCAATTTTATTTTCTTCCATTTTATCACCTATAAAAATAGTTAGCCTGCTAACATTATATGCTTTTATTTAATTATTGTCAAACGGTTGTTTAAAATAATTATATTTTATAATACTGTCATTCAGATTTATTAAAGAAGCAATATTTTTACCACCAGTTTCACCTATATATGTATAATCTTGAAAATAAACCAATCCTTTATATTTATCTGATAAAACATCTTTTCCAATATAAAAACTTGGATTATAATCTAAATTAAATAAATTACATATCGTCGGATAGATATCAATTGTTCCCATAATTTTATCTATTTTTTGGGCTTGTAATTTTTTACTCCAAATAATAAAAGGAACTTTTTCTATATTTAAATCATTTGAATCAGTTAATTCTTTTAAAGTAATCAAAGAATTAATATCATAACCATAAGCATAATGATCTGTAAAAAGAACTATCGTTGTTTTATCTAGCAACTTTTTATCATTTAATTTAATCAATAATTCTTTTAAAAAATCATCTGTTAATTTAGCTAATTCCCTAATACACTCATAGCTACTATTAGTACTACATAAATCATTATTTTGATATGGCAAATGAGCACTATAAGTAATGAAATATATCATAAAAGGACTTTTGAGCATTGAATCAAATGCCTCATTATTAACTAAATTACTATCATCTTTAGTATCTTTATATCCCATATCATATAAAGAATAAAAATGTTCATAACCATATGTCTTATGAAAACCTTTACGATTATAAAAGCTAGATCTATTATAATGAATTGAATTAGCAGTATACCCCTTTTCTCTAAAAAGTCTAGGTAACGCAAAGGGATAATTGTTATTGATACTTTCATATATATTATAATTATTAGGAATATAATAGCCCGTATTTACAGCAAATTCAGTATTAAATGTCCGCCCACCACCAAAAAATGGTGCATAACGATTAGTAAAATCCAAACCATTATTTTTCAAATAAGACAATGTTTTCATCTCATCAACTAACCAAGAATCAATACTTTCAAGCAATATGAAAATAACATTCTCCCCTTCTAATAAACCAGTATAATTATTGATCTCTTTTTCTTGTATGTTTTCCTTAAAATAATCACTTAATTTCATTAATTCATTTTTTTGATTATTATTTAAGCTATTTTTCATAAAAAGATAGATATCTCTTACAACATAATGATATAAACCACTTATATTAAAAGCTTCTTTACGATTAAAAAACGTATTATAAATAGATCTTCTAGAGACCATTCCATCAAAATTATTTTTTTCATCAATCTTAAAGTCTTTTCCTATATATTTATCAGTTTCAACTATTCCAAACAAAATATAATAAAGGGCCAATAAAATAACAACAATTGTACTAGCTATATTTTTATTTGAATATTTTAAAAATCTCAAAGTTATTAAAAAAAATACGAAAGCAACTATAATATAACATATAATTTCAATGTCTATTTTTCCTAAAGCATAAAGTAAGTAATCCTTACCTTCATTAGTGTATAAAAAATCACTTATTCCAAAATAATTATTCATATTTTTATAATAGATAATTTGAATTAAACTATATAAAAAAACAAAACTAAATAAAATACTAAAAGCTTGTTTTTTTATTTTTAAAGGTATTAAATATATAAGCATAGTAAAACCAAGAACATACATTAAATTAAACCATCTAGCACTATTTCGTAGCTGAAAAGATATATCAGTATCTTTAATAATAAAATTAAAACCCTCAACTATTATTAAAAAATTAATAAAAATCATTACAAAACTTATAATTCCATACAAAAAAGGCTTTATATTTTGGCCTTTTTCATTTATCATACACATTAAATCACCACTCATTTTTGAATCATATTAAGAAGATTTATTTTAAACATATCTTTATCTGAATGTTGTTTAGAAACCATAACGCCTTTATAAGTGACAAGTTCTGATTGATGGCCTTCACTCAAAATCTCCTCTGGTGTTATTGTATCTAACATAACAATGTTTTCTTTAGTATAAACAATATAATGTAACTTTATTATTCCATGAACTTTTGCAAACATTGTATCTGTTGGAAGCTTTAGTTCATAAGTCTTAGTATTATTTTCTTTATTAGTAGCTACTAATTCTCCAATAAAGTTACCTTCTTTTAAAGCAGGATAATATTCAAAATACAATTTTTTATATGCTAACATATTATATTTTTTTAAAGAACGTTCTAGTTTTTTAAATTTTATTTCATTTACATATTCAAATACAAATGTCTCTTTCATACTATCCTCCTATTTTCCATAATTATAATAACATAATCAAATTTCTTTGTCAATGAAAGTAAGAGGTTGTTTCTGATAATGACACAACTTAACATTTTTTTTAAATAAACTTAAAAAGATACAAAAAAGAGGTCTATTTAACCTCTCTAATGTTACCTGTATAGATATAACCTTGATTAATTAAGTTTTTATCATTTTGTGTTTTACTCCATACTGTACTACCACTTGTTGTTTCATATTTTCCAGTCAAATATCTATACTGTCTTATATAATTACCACTATAAATTGTTGTTCTAGCACATTTACCAGTTGATGAGTAAGTATAACCTGCTGGACAAGTAAATGTTTGTTTAACAGGACGTTCTGTTTTTTCTGTATATCCACAAGTCTTACCATCAGAATTTAAAGTATAACGGCTATCTGCACATTTATAATCAGCTTTAAGAGTACCTTTAATAACATCTTTAGTACTTGTACATGTCTTAGTAGAATTATTTAATTTATCTGCACTACTCTTACATGAATAAGTCTCAGTTGCTAAAGGTTTAAGAATACCAGTAGTACTTGTACATGTAGTATTATTTCGCTTATCGCCACTATTACATGTATATTCATATTTATAACAAGCAGTATTTTTACTATTTTTAGTATAACCTGCTGGACAACTTGTAGTTGTTATTTTAGTTGTTACTTTATAATAATAAGTAGTTACTGACTTACAACCATTAGTATTACAACTAGGTTTTGTTTCAGTCGATAATAGAGTATAATTTGAACCACTCTTAGGTGTTGTGTAATTTTCATAAGTTACTTTAGTAGTAGTATTTGTTTGTAAAGCAGTTGTTTTAGTACTCTTTGTCGCTGCATAAGTTTTTACACAAGCAGTTTTATTAGAATTAAAGCTATAACCACTTGGGCATTTTTCCTTGCCATCACTAACTTTTTTAGTTGCTGCATAAGTTTTTACACAAGCAGTTTTATTAGAATTAAAGTTATAACCACTTGGACAAGTATCAGGTGTTTTTGTTATACCTTTAACAGCATCTACAACACTAGTTTTCATACAATAATATTTTTTAGTAGTACTATCGTAACCAAGCCAAGAACCACTTGGACAACTACCTACTTCATTCTTAACAATTATATCAGCATATTCAGTATAACTACCGCCACCAACATAAATATCTTGTGTTTCTACTTTAACAGTTGATGATGGTGTTACTGGTACAGTTGACCAACTTGACCAATCTGTATTCCATACCCATTTAGTATCACCAGCTTTAGCATACTCATATTCATATACTTTAACAGGTTCTGGATCCTTATCATCTGGTTTCTCTGGTTCAGGATCTTTATCATCTGGTTTACTTGGTTTATTATCATCTGGTTTTTCTGGTTCGCTAGGTCTATTATCAACTGGTTTAACTGGATTTTTACTTGTTGGTGTTGTTTTAATAGGTGTTTCCTGTTTCTCACAGATATTATCCTCACAATAAGAATAACAACCTAAATGAACTAAAATATAGTCAGTTTTATCTTCACATGATAGATTAACTTTTAAAATATATTCTCCATCTGTTTTTGTTATTTCAATATAAGATGAATTTAAATTACAACTTTTACCACTACTATCTGTAAAAGCAAGTAGCATTTTTTCATTAAGCATTTCATTTAATGTTAAAGTAACTTTGTCACCAACTTTTTTTGGTAAACGACTAGTTGTAAAATAACTAATAGCTGCTTCCTTCATTGTTTTAACATTTTCATTAAAGACTTGTGTTGATAATAATTCACCTGACAATGTTGAGCCATTATCACCATTGTAAGCATTATTATTTACAAGTTTTTCAACATAACTCTTTGTTGGAAATAACCATAACAATATAAAAATGAATAAAATGATTACTAAAAGTTGAATTGCAATGTCTCTAACTGAAAAACTATCTTTTCTTTCATTATACATATTATCTCTCCCCCTTTAAGAAATTGTTCATATTCTATCACCTTTTATTAACTTTGTCAAATTCTATTAAATATAATAGAAAAAACGCTTTCTTTCAAAAATACGAATGCTATACTATCATATTATTGTTTCTTTGTCAAACCTTAATTTGAATAATTGTACAACCTTGATTGAAATAATAAGTTTTATACGCTACAACCTGTTTACTTTGTTTTAAAGTAATACCTACTTGTTTTCGTAAAACCCCACTTCCAATTCCATGAACAATTACTACAAACTCGTTTTTTAATTTAACATTATCTCTTATAAAATCATTGATAGCTACTTGAGCACAAAATCTATCAAAACCATGTAAATCTAGTTTAGGCAAATTATTTATAAATACAAGATCATCTAAAGTGCTCATATAGTTTCATTACCTCTGCTAGTGGAAAAGCTGAATTCCGCCCTCCAATTTTTGTTACTGATAAGGCTCCTGTTATATTAGCAAGCTTAATAGCTTCTTCTAAACTATACTGCTGACTTATCGCATAAGTAAAAGCTCCATGAAACAAATCACCAGCTCCTGTTGAATCAAGGGCTTTTACTTTAAGTGATGGCATTAGTTTTATTTTATTTTCATATTTATATAAGCTTCCTTGTTCTTCTAATGTAATTACAATAGTATTTTTAAAAATCGTCTCCATTTTTTTATAAAGCTCTACTAAAGATGAGAAAGTATCACTACATTCTATTCCTGTAACTTTTAAAGCAAATTCTTTAGAACAAACTAAATAATCCACTTTTTTAGCTAAAGCAATTACTTTGGCAGTTGGACGCCCAGCATCTATAATCGTTATACTATTTTGATATTTATCTAAAAACTTTAAAGCTAATTCATCTTCCTGACCATCGATTAAAATAACATCAGGAGTAAATGATAAATTTACATCAGGCATTTTTAAACCTTCAGGTCGATAAGTTAGAATTGTTCTACTACCCTTTTTTTTATTTACAATAATAGTAGCGAGCGCTGTTGCTACTTTAGGATTAACATATAAGTATTTTGTATTAACACAAACACTCTCAAATTCATTCTTTATACGCTTACCATAAATATCATTACCTACTGTACCAACAAAAGTAACA
>CAOJZR010000049.1 GCA_948466105.1 uncultured Bacillota bacterium
TGATGCGAGAGTTCAAATCTCTCTGTCTCCGCCATATAATTAGAATATAGAGTCCTGCTTATCAGGGCTTTTTTAAAATCAAAGGAGCTATTATGAAACCTATTATTGATATAAAAAATTTGACTAAACAATATAAACAATTAAAGGCAATTGATGATTTATCTTTTACAGTAAATGAAGGAGAGATATTAGGTCTTTTAGGTCCTAATGGAAGTGGCAAAACCACAACAATAAATGCTATTTTAGGCCTTCTTAAATTTAATAAAGGAACTATTCAAATTTTTGGTAAAGAGATGCAACCTAACGCTTATGACATAAAAAAGCAAATTGGTGTTGTTTTTCAAGATATAGCTGTTTTTGAAGAATTAACAGTTTATGATAATATTGATTATTTTTGTGGTCTTTATATAAAGGATAAAAATATTCGAAAACAATACATTGAAGATGCAATTAACTTAGTAAGTTTAAACGATTTTAAAAAATTTTATCCCAAACAATTATCTGGTGGTCTTCTTAGACGTTTAAATATTGCTTGTGGTATTGCTCATAAACCAAAATTAATTTTTTTAGATGAACCAACTGTTGCTGTTGATCCTCAAAGTCGGAATAATATTTTAGATGGTATTAAAAAATTACGTGATATGGGAGCTACTATTGTGTACACAACACATTATATGGAAGAAGTTGAAATCCTTTGCAATCGTGTAATTATTTTAGACAAGGGGAAAATTTTGGCTACTGGAAGTATTGATGAATTAAAAAAACTAGCTAAAATTGAGGAAAAAGTAAGTGTTGAAGTGAAAAACATATCAAGTGAGTTTATAGAAGAAATCAAAAGCTTTCCCAATGTTATTGAAGTTAATGTAAAAGAACAAATTTTACAAATAACTTATAAAAAAGGTAACAATAATCTTTTAGAGCTCATTGATTACCTTAAAGCTAAACAGATTAGTTATAATAAAATTTTTTCTGAGCGTCCAACGTTAAATGATGTCTTTTTATACTTAACTGGTAAGGAGTTGCGAGATTAATGTTTACGCATAATTTAAAATACACCTTAAAAATTTTATTTAAAAACAAAATCTTAATTTTTTGGACTTTTGCCTTTCCTATTATTTTAGGAACACTTTTTAATATGGCTTTTGCAGATATTGAAAAAAATGAACAGTTAAATACATTAGATATTGCTATTATAAAGACTAATGAATTTAAGGATAGTTTATATGAAACAACATTTAAAAACTTAAGCCAAGGTGATAAACCAATGTTTAATATTAAATATACAGATGAACAAACCGCTATAGAATGGTTACAAAACAAAGAAATAAGTGGATATTTAATCGTAGAAGAAGATGAGCGAATTGTTATTAACCAAAATGGCATCGAAGCAACTATTTTAAAACAAGTGGTTGATGAAATAAAGCAAACTAAAAAAATGCTTCAAAATGTGCCTAATCAAAGCCAAGCTAAAGATATTTATTTTAAAGTTATGAATAATGTTGAAAGTCCAAGTAATATAAAGAATATAACGCGAGCTAATTTAAGTTATACCATGATTGAATTTTATACCTTAATTGCCATGACTTGCTTATATGGTGGTATTCTTGGAATGTATGTTGTTAATCAAAACTTAGCTAATATGAGTAGTAATGGTAAACGTGTTTCTATTACACCAATAAAAAAAATAAAAATAATTTTAAGTAGTGTTTTAGCTAGTTATATAGCACAACTAATTGGCTTAGTACTTTTATTTTTATATACAGTTTGCTTTTTAAAAATTGATTATGGTGATAATTGGTTATTAGTTTTCTTATTATCTTTATTAGGATCATTAGCTGGTTTAACATTTGGTATTGCTATTGCTGCTATATTTAGAACAAATGAAAATAATAAAACAGGAATAATTATAGCTTTTACCATGTTATGTTGTTTTTTATCAGGAATGATGGGAATTTCTATGAAATATATAGTCGATAAACATACACCTATTATCAATAAGCTAAATCCAGCTAATATGATTACAGATGGTTTTTATTCATTGTATTATTACGATACTTTAGACCGTTTTTATTTTAACATTATTAGTTTAGCTATATTTAGTTTAATTATGATTACCATATCCCTTTTAAGTTTAAGGAGACAGAAATATGATAGTATTTAAAACCTTTTTAAAAGTCTTAAATAAATGTAAAATGCCCATTATTTTATATACTATTATTTTGCTTTTTTTTGGAGTCTTTAATATTAAAAGTAGCGATAACTCCACTAATTTTGTTGGAAGTAAACCAAATGTTTTGATTGTAAACAATGATTGTAATGAAGGTATTACTAGTAATTTAATTGCTTATATTGAAAAAAATAGTCATTTAAAAGCGATTAAAGAAGATGCAATAGATGATGCTCTTTTTTATCGCGATGTTAACTATATTATTTATATTCCATATAATTATCGACATGATTTTTTAAATAATCAAAACCCTACAATCGAAATTAAACGTACTAGTGATTATTTAGCTAGTTTAGCCGAGCTTAATCTTGAACGATACTTAAAGGTAGCAGCTTTTTATAAAGAAATATCAAATGATGAGAATAAGATAATTAATCTTATTAATGATACTTTAGAAAATGAAACCGAAGTTACTGTAATTTCCAAAGTTGATATTGATTCTCTAACTAAAGTAACATCTTATTATAATTTTACTAATTATTGCTTTTTAGCTGGTTGTATCTATATTATTTGTCTTGTGATAGCTAGTTTTAAAAATGAGAAAATCGTTAAACGAACAATCATTAGTAGCCTAGATTATAAAAAACATAATCGTTATTTACTTTTTTCTAATAGTTTGTTTGCTTTTTGCTTGTGGTTTATGTATGTTATCATAAGTATCATATTATTTAAACAAACAATGTTTAGTTTATATGGCTACCTTTATATGATAAATTCTTTTGTTTTCACTAGTTGCGTTTTAACTTTGGCATTTTTGATTGGTAATTTATCCAGAAATAAAAATGCCATCAATGGGATTGTTAATGTCATTGCCTTAGGGTCAAGTTTCCTATGTGGTTCGTTTGTGCCATTAGATTATTTACCTAGCTTTGTTATAAAATTAGCTCATTTTCTTCCATCTTTTTGGTATATTAAGACAAATGAATTTATCAAAACGATTGATACGTTTAACTTAGAAGTAGTTAAAATATTAGTCTTTAATTTAATTATGACATTACTATTTGCAAGCCTTTTTGTTATTATTACTAATATTATATCGAAAAAAAGACAAACCATTGGTTAATAAAAAAGTAAGGAGGAAAAAATGGCTCGTGTTTTAAAAACTAAAGAATTATTAAATACCCGTTTAGCAACTAATTATGGGGGTTGGATGTATTGCTCTAACTGTAATGAAAATATTGGTTATCTTTGCTATTCTACATATGATAGGATTATATTAAATTATCAGTGTAACTGCGGAAGTAGAGGTAAAGTTCAATTAGACTTTATAGATAGTCAAGAAGGTCAAATTGAAAAAAGAGAATTAATTGTAATAAAAAATAGATTTTGCTGTCCAATTAGTAATGATCCACTAATAACCTTATTAGATAAAAAACTAATTAGTTATAATATGGATATTACTTGTAAGAACTGTAGCAATATTTATAAGAAAGTATATTAACATATAAAAAATTGTACTAGTTTACTATGACATTTAAACTTAGATAATATTATTTAAATCGTATTTAATATGGAGTTTATTATTGCATATTATAAGAATTATCTTTAAAATATAAACGGTGATAAAAAGAAACTAAATAACTTAGATAATTTATTATTTCTATTTTAAGTTTTTTAAATATTATTATTAATTATTTTAGGTGTAATTTTAATTGTTATGTATATAATAAAAATTAAATAAGCCTATTATCAAAAAGTAAAATAGACATTTAATAATGATATAAAGGATTGACATACTAAGTTAGTACGTGTATATTTTATAATGGAAAAAGAAGGTATGTTATGGAAATAAAAGGATTATCAAAAGAAGATGTTTTTTTACGAAAAAAACAAAATAAAGTTAATTATGATACTGATATTAAAACCAAAACAATACCCCAAATAATCATAAGTAATTTTATGACATTATTTAATTTGTTAAATATTATTTTAGCTGTTTTTATTTTATTGGTTAAATCATATAAGAATCTCCTTTTTTTAGGGGTTGTTTTTTGTAATAGTATTATTGGAATAATTCAGGAAATAAGAAGTAAGCGTGTGATTGATAAATTGTCACTTTTATCTAGTACAAAAGCAACCGTTATAAGAGAACAAAAGCAAAAAATTGATGTTAATGAAATTGTTTTAGATGATATTATTTTATATGAAATTGGAAGTGAAGTTGTTGTTGATAGTGTTATTTTAGAAGGTGAAGTGGAAGTAAATGAAGCCCTTATAACAGGAGAAGTAGATCCGATTCATAAAAGCAGGGGTGATGAATTATTATCTGGTAGTTTTATCATAAGTGGTAAAGTATTAGCCAAAGTTATTCATGTTGGAATGGATAATTACACATCTAAAATATCTAAAGACGCTAAATACATAAAGAAAAACACTTCTAAATTAATGCGTTCATTAAATAAGATTTTAACTTTTGTTTCCCTTATTATTATTCCAATTGGCCTTTTCTTGTTTTTAAATCAAACTAAAATTGCAGGTAATACTTTACAAAATAGCGTGATTAATACTGTAGCAGCTTTAATTGGCATGATTCCTGAAGGTTTAGTTTTACTTACAAGCACGGTTTTAGCTATCAGTATTGTAAGATTAGCTAAAAAAAATGTTCTTGTTCAAGAATTATATTCTGTAGAAACCTTAGCTCGTGTTGATACAATTTTATTAGATAAAACAGGTACAATTACAACAGGGGAAATGAAATTAGAAAAGGTCATTCCCTTAACATCTAAAGAAGATATTGATTATATTTTAAATATTATTTGTAGTCAAACCGATAATTTTAATACCACAATGAAGTGTTTAAAAGCCCAATATAATAAGCAAATAAATGTTAAAGTAACAAATATTATTCCTTTTTCATCAGAACGAAAATATTTAAAAATAATGCTTGAAGATGAAGCCTATATCTTAGGATCAGCAGATAATATTTTAAAAGATAAAGAGATTCTTAAAGAGGCTTTAAAGTATAGTGAAGATTATCGTGTTCTTACTTTAGTTAAAGAGCAAAAGCATATTTTAACTCCTTTAGCTTTTGTCTTAATTAGTGATGTTATTAGAAAAGAAGCCAAAAAATCAATTGATTATTTTAAAAAAGAACAGGTTAATATAAAAATAATTAGTGGCGACAATGCCAAGACAGTTGCTAGTATTGCTAAAAAAGTTGGTTTGACTGGCAAATGCATTGATTTAACAGATGTTATAGATGATGAATTAAAAGAAGTGGTTTTAAAATATGATATTTTTGGTAGAGTAACCCCATTGCAAAAGAAAAAAATAGCAATTATTTTAAAAAACGAAGGACAAGTTGTCGCCATGACAGGTGATGGGGTTAATGATGTTTTAGCTCTAAAAGAAGCTGATTTTGGTGTTAGTTTATCAAGTGGAAGTG
>CAOJZR010000050.1 GCA_948466105.1 uncultured Bacillota bacterium
GTTCAGACGTGTGCTCTTCCGATCTATGATGATTATTTTACCATTTATTTATTCTGTTTTTATAGCATTAGTCGGTATAATAATGAATTTATATTTTCCTAATTTCACTTTTAGGAATGAAGCTGAAGTTGTAAAGCAAAGTAATTCATCACTTATGACAATTTTAATTGGTGGCATTAGTGTTATTATTCCTTTCATTCTTATTTTTAAAACGTCTACTTTAATGCCTGATACAGTTATTAATTTTATGATTTGTATTGTTGGAATTATTTGTGTTTTACTTTATAGTTATTTGTTTAATTTTGTTAAAAAAAGAATTAAAGAATTTTAGATAAATATTGACATTATTTGTTAATATTTTTTTGTATAATATAGCATAAGCAGTGACATACTACTAATAAGGAGGAACATTATGAAAAAAATTGTAGTTATTATGTGCTATTTATTGTGTTTAACTGGCTGTGATATGTTTAAAAATATAAATAATACACCAGTTAGAAAAGTTGAAGATTTTTTAGCTATGTATCAAAATGTTGATAATCAAGTATTAGATGATTTGGAAGAAATTATGAAAAGTGAAAATATTTTAGATGAAGATCAAAAAAAAGAATATAAAAAGGTGATGAAAAAGCATTATCAAAATTTAACTTATGAAATTAAAGATGAAAAAATTGATGGTGATAGTGCAGTAGTAACTGTAGAAATTGAAGTTTTTGATTATTCTAAAGTTCTAACAGAAGCTAATAATCATTTACAATCATATCCAGAAGAGTTTCAAAATGAAAATGGTGATTACGATGCTAAAAAATTTAATGATTATCGTATAGATAAAATAAAAGATGTTAAAGATAAAATAACTTATACTTTAGATCTTAATTTGACAAAAAAAGATAATGAATGGACATTAGATAAACTAAGTACAAGTGAACTTGATAAAATAAATGGAACATATACACATTAATTTTAGTGCTTATTGTATCTGTAAAAAATATGTAATATTAAAAACTATAATAAAACATATCTAAAAGACGTTTATCGTCTTTTTTAGTGCATATTTTGTCCATTTTTTTCATAGATATAATTAGGTGAATGATATGAAAAAGTTATTATTAATCTTGGGTTTTCTTTTACTATTTCCTATAAATGTCAAAGCTGTTGATGTTAGTGCAACATCTATTATTTTAATGGATATAGATAGTCGCAAAGTTTTATATGAAAAAGATATTCATAATAAGAGAAGTGTTGCATCTATTTCTAAAGTAATGACAGCAATTCTGGCAATTGAATCTGGGAAATTAGACGAAGTTGTTGTTATTGGTGAAGAGATAGAAGAAGCTTATGGTTCAGGTATTTATATTAAACAAGGGGAAGAAATGACACTAAGAGATCTTGTATATGGTCTTCTTCTTAGAAGTGGAAATGATGCCGCTTATAGTATAGCTAAATTTGTTGGTGGTAGTGTTGATAATTTTGTGAAAATGATGAATGATAAAGCTATAGAACTTGGTATGTTAGAAACTACTTTTAATAACCCCTGTGGATTAGATGAGCAAGGTGGTAATTTATCAACAGCATATGATATGGCTTTATTAACTAGTTATAATATGCAAAATGAAATATATCGTGAAATTACTAAAACTAAAAAGCACACAGTAAAGACTAATATGAATTATTATTCATGGACGAATAAGCATAAACTTCTGTTTAGCTATAAATATGCAACAGGTGGTAAAACGGGTTATACAGATATTGCAAGACGGACTTTAATTACAACAGCTAGTCGTGATAATCTTAATTTGGTGGTTGTCAGTCTCAATGATGGTGATGATTTTTCTGATCATAAAGAATTGTTTGAGTATGGGTTTAATAATTATAAGAACTATAAAATATTAGAAAGTGGCTTAATTGATATTCCAGGAGAAACTTATTACAAGGATTACAATTTAAAACTTAATACAGATTATTATTACCCACTTATGGAAAATGAAAAAAATAGTGTAATTGTTAAATTTGAACTTGAAAAAAAACGAGTATTTAATGATAATGATGTGGTTGGTAAAGCATATGTCTATACTGGTGATAAGAAAATATATGAAACGGATATTTTACTTAGTGTTAAAGAAAAAGAACATGTTAGTTTTTTGAAAAAGATAAAGGATTGGTTTGAAAAATTATGGTAAATAAAGTATGGGCCTTTTTTATTATAATAGGAATTTGTTTTTGTTTTATAACAGGCCGTGTAGATATTATAAATAACGAAATACTGTTAAGTGCTAAAACAGGATTTGATATGACAATCAAGATTTTACCAGTTATGGCATTATGGTTAGGAATTATGAAAATTGCATCTGTTTCTGGATTAATTGAAAAATTTTCTCGTTTAATTAGTCCATTTTTATCTAAAATTTTTCCTGAAATACCAGCTGGTCATGAATCGCTTAGTTTAATTGCTACTAATATGACAGCTAATTTATTTGGACTTGGTAATGCTAGTACACCGTTTGGTCTTAAAGCTATGAAATCACTTCAAGAATTGAATCCTAAAAAAGATGAAGCTAGTAATAGTATGATTACTTTTTTGGTTTTAAATACTAGTGGTTTTACTATTATTCCAACTACGGTTATATCGATTAGAATGCTTTATAATAGCGTAAATCCAACCTCAATTGTACTTCCTTGTTTATTAGCAACTTCGGCTTCAACAATAGCTGGAATATTTATTGATTATTTATTTAGGAGGAAAAAGTGATAAATTATATATCAAATTTAATTATACCTTTTATTGTTTTGGGAGTTATTGTTTATGCTGTTATTAAAAAAGTTAATGTCTATGATGCTTTTTTAGATGGTGCTAAGGAAAGCTTGGATGTGACTTTGTCTATTTTTCCTAGTCTAATTGCGATGGTTTTGGGAATTAATATTTTTTTGAAAAGTGGAGTTTTAGAATGTATTTTTACTCTATTTAAACCATTACTTTCTTTATTAGAAGTACCTATGGAAATAATTACTTTATGTATTATGCGTCCTATTTCGGGTAGTAGTAGTCTAGCATTATTAAATAGTATTTATGAGGTTTTTGGACCAGATGGTAAAATTGGTATCTTGGCTTCAATTATTCAGGGTTCGACGGAAACGACTTTTTATATTTTGACACTTTATTTTGGAAGTATCGGGATTAAAAAAATAAGGTATGCAATGTGGGCAGGTCTTTTAGCTGATTTAATTGGGATTATAGCGTCTTTTATTATTATAAGCTTTCTTTTTTAACTGTTTTGAGCTATAATTAATGCAAGGTGATGTTATGGAAAGACTTCAAAAAGTCATTGCAAGTAGTGGTTATTGTTCAAGGAGGAAAGCAGAAGAACTTATTTTGAAAGGGAAAGTCTTAGTTAATGGGCAAGTGGTTAGAGAGTTAGGAATAAAAATAAGTGGTAATGATGAGGTTGTAATTGACAATAATGTGCTTGTTAAAGAAAACAAAGAGTATATTTTGCTATATAAACCAAGGGGTGTAGTTACAACAACCAGTGATGATAAAAAAAGAAAAACGGTTATTGATCTTGTGCAGAGTTCTTCGCGGGTATATCCTGTTGGACGTCTTGATTACGATACTACTGGGGTATTACTTCTTACTAATGATGGAGAAATTACCAATTTGCTTACGCATCCTAAAAATGAAATAGATAAAGTTTATATAGCTAAAATAAAAGGGATTATTTCTAAGGAAGATATAAATAAATTACGAAAAGGTGTTGTAATTAATGGTTTTAAAACAGCTAAGGCTAGGGTTAAATTAAAAAGTTTAGATAAAAAGACATTAACATCAATTGTTGAACTAGTAATCCATGAAGGAAAGAATCATCAAGTAAAAAAAATGTTTGAAGCTATTGGGTATGAAGTTATTAAATTAAAAAGAGAGCGTGTGTGTTTTTTAGATTTAAATGGATTGCAACCAGGGGAGTATCGACATTTATCAGTGAAAGAAGTTCACAAACTTTATAATTTACTTGTAAATGGTAAATAGAATTGGTATTATCACAGAAATGTGATTTTTTTATTAAATTATAAATAGCAAAGGTAGTAAAAGATTTAAAGCTGTAGTAGATAATACATTAAATTAAACAAGGTTTAATTATAAAGATGTAATTAATTTAAAAATACTTTGTTCAAATTTAAATATTTATATGATAATAAAGTAATTAATTATATACAAAGTAAACTAAAAAATGGTTTGCTAAGATTGAAAAATCATATAAAATAAAGTTGTTTTATATGTTTAATGAATTTAGTTTTGATTATTATTATATTAGAACAATAAAATATTTATGTAAAAAAAAATGACAATTGATAAATTATATGTTATACTGTTTATTAGTATAGGAGGTCTAAATGTGAGAAAGCTAATAGTTCTTATGTTTTGCTCATTATTTTCATTAACACTATTAACAGGCTGTGGTTGTGAGAAGAAAAAAGATAATTTAAAATTACCTAACACAACAGATGATCCAACTATCAATGAAAATGTTAATAAGGATACACAAGGTGATGGCTTTGATATTACTAATGTTGTACTAGTTCAAGAAGAAACACAAAAAGAATTTAAAGCAACAATTACTAATAAAACAGAGGCTGCTAAATATGTTAGTTTCCTTGTTGTAACATTTAAAAATGAAAATAATGAAGATATGAAAACAATTAGAATACTTGTTGACAATACATTACAACCTAATGGAAGTTATAATGCACAAGCCTTATTATCATCAGATGTAATGAATGCCAAAAGTGTTGTATATTCTTTGGAATATTAAAAAAACAGATTACCTGTTTTTTTTAATAGTATATAAATTAATTTTGTTTTTATAAGATTCCAATTCATAATAAAAAAGCCTTTATATAAGGCGATTATTTTTATTTATAATTAACACTTATTGCCCCAACTGGACAATCTTCACTAGCTTTAGAAGCATTTTCTTCATCTTGCCCATCAACTTCATTTTTAATAGCTACAGCAAGACCATCCTCATCATCTTGCTCAAATAAATCAGAATAGTTAATAAAACAAGCTCCACAACCAATACATAAATCTTTATCAACTTCAACTTTTTTCATATATACCTCCATGTATAATTATATTGGTAAATATTAAAAAAAGCAATCAAATAGTTTAAAAAAAAAATAAAATATGTTATTATTATACTAGAAAGAAGGTGCATCATGGCAAGTAGAATGGATCGATATTATAAAACTGATGTTATAACTAGCAGAAGAACACAAAAAAATAGAGATTTATATGAAACTATTTATAAAGATGATGCAACTTATGATAAATATCAAGATAGTGATATAAATATAGATGATAAAACAAATAGGATTGATGTTAATAAATTAAATGAAATATTAAATGAAAATAAGCAAAAAAAAAGAACATCTATTGAAGATGAGTATCGCAAATTAGATATTCAATCAGTAGATGACGATAAAAATTATGATATTAGAGATATTATGAAAAAAGCCAAGGAACAAAAAGAACCAGCTGATGATATTGCAAAAAATACGCAATATAATATATTAAAAAATCTTAAACTTCAAG
>CAOJZR010000051.1 GCA_948466105.1 uncultured Bacillota bacterium
TATAGGACATTTTTCTCGCATATTCATTATATCAAATTTATTTATATATGAAAAGGCCGTTGAATATATTTGTCAACAGTCTGAGAAGCTAAATAGCTTCTTTTTTTTAAAAACGTAAAAAAAATGTCTAAAAATGACGGAAAATGTGATAGAATTAATATAGGTGATAATATGGAACAATTAACTCTTATTATGATTACCATATTTATATTAGCTGTTACGCTTGTTGTAGCTGTTTTAAATATTATCCAAAATCGAAAAAATAAAAAATATCAAAAGTTAATAGATGAATTAGAGGTTGAAAAAAATACTTTGGATAGTGCTCCAATTATGCCAGAATTATCTAAAGTTGAAACGCTTCTTAAAAATGAAAAATTAGAGGTTATTTATAACGATTGGAAAGAACGCTTTGATGAAATAAAAGGTAGTCAAATTCCTAAAATAACAGATATGCTAATTGAAGCAGAGTATTCTTTATCTCAATTAGATTATAAGAGTGCGTTATATAAAATAGCTAAATTAGAGATGGAAATCTATAAAGTAAGAACTAATACAAATTTTTTACTAGACGAAATTAAAGAAATAACATCTAGTGAAGAGAGAAATCGTGCAATTATTACTAAATTAAAGGCTAGCTATCGCGAATTATATCAGAAATTTGTAGCGTCTAAAGATGATTTTGGCAATATTGCAAGTAGTGTTACAATGCAATTTGAGAATATTGCTAAACGCTTTGAACTGTTTGAAAAAATAATGGATAATAATGATTATACTGAAGTTAGTAAAGTCATAAATGCAATTGAAGAAATGCTTCGTCATATGGAAGTAGTAATTGAAGAAGTTCCATCAATTGTTTTAACTGCAACTTCGATTTTACCTAAAAAGATTAAAGATGCTCTTGAAATATATGACAAAATGAAAAGAAAAGGGTATCCTCTTGATTATTTGAATGTTGAGTATAATATCAGTGAAGCTAATAAAAAAATCAGTGATATTATGGATAGATGTCGAGTTTTAAATTTAGAAGATAGTTTATTTGAATTAAAAGTTTTGATGGATTATTTTGATTCATTATTTAGTGATTTTGAAAAAGAGAAGAATGAATGTAAAATTTATGAAGATACTAATAATACCTTTAAAGCTAAATTAGAAAGTGTTAATGCAGTTGTTTTTGATATAACAAATCGAATTGATGATATTAAAAACTCGTATAATTTGTCTGAAAATGATATTATTACTTTGAATGAAATAAGCATGGAATTAAAAAATTTAAATAGCGATTATAAAGTATTAATTAGTCATACAGGAAATAATACATTTGCTTATTCAAAATTAACTAAAGAAATTGAATCATTAAATTTGAAATTAGCAGTTATAGAAGATCGTTTGGATTCTACTTTAGATGTTTTAGGAGGAATGCGCGAAGATGAAATAAGGGCGCGTCAACAATTAGCAGAAGTTAAACAGATTTTAAAAGAAGCTAAATTAAAAATAAGAGACTATAATTTGCCAATTATTCCTAAAAGCTATTATGTAGAGTTGGAAGAAGCTGGACTTGCTATAAAAGAAATTATCAAAGAGTTAGAAAAAAAGCCAATCACTATTGAAATTCTTAATACAAGAGTTGATACAGCACGTGATTTGGTTTTAAAACTTCATACTAAAACAAAAGAAATGATGAAAACAGCTATGTTTGCAGAGATGGCTATTGTTTATGGTAATAGATATCGTAATAATATTGAAGAAGTTGATAAGAATTTAACTTATTCTGAAATTATGTTTTATAAGGGTGAATATCAAAAGTCTTTAGAGGCAAGTATTAATTGTATCAATAAAATTGAACCAGGAATTTATGATAAATTATTAGAATTATATGAAAAGTAATAGTAAGTATTACTTTTTGTTTGAAAGGATATGTTATGGAATATATAGATGTACTTGATGAATTTGGTAATAAGCAAGGAATTGTTAAAAACAAAAGAAAAATATATAAGGATTCTAATTGGCATCGCTCAGTTCATATATGGATTATTAATAGTCAAAAAGAAATTCTTATGCAAAAAAGAAATCCTCATAAGGAAACTTTCCCTAATATGTGGGCTATTTCAGTAGCTGGCCATGTGCAGACAGGAGAAACGCCAATAGAGGCTTGTCAAAGAGAGTTAAAAGAAGAGTTAGGAATTGACGTTAAAGAAGAAGAATTAACGCATTTGTTTAAATTAAATCGTATTCAAAGTTTTCCAGCTTTTACAATAAAAGTAATTGATGAAGTTTATTTATTAAAAAAAGATTTAGATGTTAATCGATTAACTATTCAAAAAGATGAACTTGTAAAGGTTAAATACTTTTCTTATCAAGATTTTAAAACATCGTTAGTAAATCATGATTCTACTTTTGTGCCTATGAGTGAAGAACATGAGAAGTTATTTCCTATTTTAGATCAAATAATGCGTTAAAATTTTTATTATTAATCTATTTAAAAGCCTCAAAACATGATATAATCTGTTAAAAGGAGAAGTTATGGAAAGATTGATTTTAATAAAATATGGTGAACTTACAACTAAAAAAGATAATCGTAAATTATTTATCAATGTTTTAGAAAAAAATATTGTTAAACTTTTAGGTGAAATTGATTTTAAAATTATTAAAGATCGTGTGCGAATGTTTATAATGAGTGATGATAAAAATGTTGATATTATTATAAATAAATTGGCACGTATTTTTGGTATCCATAGTATAGCTATGTGCTATAAAGTAAATAATAATATTGATGATATAAATGATGTGGTAGTAAATATTATTCAAGATAAAAAACAAAAAAGTTTTAAAATTGAGACTAAACGTTCTAATAAAAAATTTGCTATTCCTTCTATGGAAGTAAGTAGAATTATAGGTGCATATGTTTTGAAAAAAACAGATTATATTGTTGATGTGCACTGTCCTGATTTATTAGTTAAAGTTGAAATAAGAGAGAATGATACTTATGTTTATATTGATGAGGTAAAAGGAAGTGGTGGCTATCCTGTTGGGGTACAAGGTAGTGGTCTTTTGATGCTAAGTGGTGGAATTGATAGTCCAGTAGCTGGTTATCTTGCTTTAAAAAGAGGTATTAATGTTGAATGTTTATATTTTGAATCACCACCACATACAAGTGTAGAAGCTAAAAATAAGGTTTTAAAATTAGCGCAAATTTTAAATAACTATTCTGGAAATATTAAGGTTCATGTTGTTCCTTTTACTAAAATTCAAGAAACTATATATAAAGAAGTACCAAGTACTTATATGATAACCATTTTAAGACGAATGATGTATCGAATAGCGAGTATTTATGCTAATGAAAAAAAGTTTAAAGTTATAATAAATGGAGAGAGTATTGGTCAAGTAGCAAGTCAGACTTTATCTAGTATGGTTGTTATTAATGATGTAACAACAACACCAATTATAAGACCAGTTGCTTGTATGGATAAACTAGAAATAATTGATTTAGCTAAAAAAATTGATACTTATGAAACAAGTATTTTGCCATTTGAAGATTGTTGTACGATTTTTGTGCCACGTCATCCTGTTATTAATCCTGTTCTTGAAGTGGCTCAAACATATGAAAAGGTCTTTAATTATGAAGAATTAATACGAGAAGCAATTAATAATATTGAAGTAGTAAATTTAAATAAAAAAAATAATTATGATGAGTTATTATAATCCAAAATTTACCATTAAAAAAAATGTATGAAAAAACTAAATGTACACATTCTATTAGTGTACAGGAGGTGAAAACAATGAATAACTCAAGTAATACAAGTAAATTAGTTGTACCAGGAGCTAAACAAGCTATCGAAAGAATGAAATATGAAATAGCTACAGAACTTGGTGTTCAAATGGGTCCAGATGCTACTAGTAGAGCAAATGGTTCAGTTGGAGGAGAAATCACTAAAAGATTAGTTCACATGGGTGAAGAACGTTTAAGTGGTACTAATTTCCAATCTAAATAATTATGAAAATGGACAGTCATGTTGCTGTCTTTTTTTATGCATGGTAATTTTTATAAAGTGTTTTTCCTTTGAACTTGGGGATAATATAAATGGGAGGTGTAAATATGAGTAAGAATCGATTAATCGTTCCAGAGAGTCATAAAGTAGTTGAAGCAATGAAATATGAGATTGCTCGTGAACTTGGTATTACACTTGGTGCTGATACTTCATCGCGTTTAAATGGAACGGTTGGAGGCGAGATGACAAAGCGTTTAGTCCGTCTTGGTAAAGAGTATTATGCAAATGTAGTTAATCACCAATAAAAAAAGCTTTAAAGCTTTTTATGTTGGATAATTGAAAATAACAGTTAAAAATAAGTCAATAAACATGAGTAAGACACAAAGACAAGTTATGATATTAGGAATATAGATGATTAGGTGATCAATGCTTTTTTTGATAATATAAGTTAAAAAAAGAGCTGCAATTCCCCAAATAATCATCATTTCTAGAGATGTGAAGGGTGTAATATTAAAATTGCTTGTATAGTTCCAAAATGTTTTGTGGAAAAAAAAGAGTATAAAATAACCACCTAATATTTCAATAATGCCAAGTATTAAACTATTGGTAATAAAAATCAGAAAAACTTCTATGCTTTTTTTAAGATTGTATTTAGAGATATAATTTGCAATAAAAATGATAATAATAGAACCAAATCCATATACTACTGTCCATGGTCCATATAGGAATCCGCTTTCATAATTAAGATGATTAATTAAAGAAAAAATGTTTTCTAATAAATATCCTAAAATTGAATAAACAAAAAAACAATTTATATAATACATATGCTTCACCATTTATAGTATTAGTATAAATTGTTTTTGTATACTTATAAAATTTTATCAACAATTCCATAATCTAAGGCTTCATTTGAAGTTAAAAAATAGTCACGTTCGGTATCACTTTCAATTGTTTTTAAATCTTTTTTAGTATTTTCTGATAAAATTTTGTTTAATTTTTCTTTAAGTCGTAATATCCTTTGAGCTGCAATTTTAATTTCAGTTGCTTGGCCTTGAGCTCCGCCTAGGGGTTGATGAATCATAACTTCACTATTTGGTAAGCAATACCTTTTACCTTTTTCACCACTTGAAAGGAGAAAAGCTGCCATAGATGCGGCTATACCAACACAAATGGTTGAAACATCACTTTTGATAAAGTTCATGGTGTCATATATAGCCATTCCACTAGTGATTGACCCACCAGGGGAGTTTATATAGATACTGATGTCATCATTATTTATGGAATCAAGGTATAATAATTGTGCGACTACACTATTAGCGCTATTGTCATCTATTTCTCCACTTAGGATAATAATACGATCTTTTAAAAGTCGTGAGTAGATGTCATAGGCTCTTTCGCCGCCACTACTTTTTTCAATAACTGTTGGAATCAATGTCATTAAAAACGCCTCCTATAAGTATAATAAACAAGTTTAGTATAAAATATGCATTATAAGAAGCGACAAAATAATTGCTTTTGGCTAATTTAATTGTTCTATTATTATTTTTGAACCTTAAAATAAAGACTAAAAATAAAATATTTAATAATTTGTTAAAATGTTTT